>NZ_DJBE01000045.1:0-3596 GCF_002429925.1 Acinetobacter sp. UBA5984 | reverse complement strand
GGGATCCAGCCGGATATTGTCGGGTTTTATTATCCGATGACGGAGAAGGTGAAGGGGGCCGTCGAGAGGGTTTATGAAAGTCTGGTGGACAGGGATGGAGTGCTGGTGTTTGGGGAGTTGTAGGCGCTCTGGGTTGACGGGGTTATGGGGAAAGAGTTCGCTGAGAGGCGGACTCTTTTTTGTGTGCCAGGTAGGGAAAAATTAACTGCCATGGTTTGATAAGCCGCAATGCGGGAAATAACGCAACAGGGATTTTAGTGGGTGCATGAGGATAAGCGTTCTGGAAGAGGAAGCACGTGAAGTGCCAGGGAAGAGGTTCATGCTTGCAGTAGTGGTCAGCTGGCGGCTGATTGTGCGCTGTTACAGCCTTCGGGATGCCACAAAACCTAGGCAATAGGGCGTTGCAGTTCTGGCCGCTGGGACGAGCAAGATGAATGGGGCGCGCAGACGAGGGCAATAAGGGCTGCGGTAAACGCAAACCTTGCTGAGCCAGAGCGCTGGAAGGGTAAAAAATGCAGGTTGCATATGGAATTTGCGCAGGACGGTAGGGTGGTGAAGATATCAACCAGCAAGGGCAACAAAGCGTATTGTGAGGCGGTGAAATTGGCGGCTCAAAAAGCGAAGTTTCCGGCGTTTAGTAATCCAGAGGTGTATCGGGATTTTCAGAGGTCTGGGTTTGATATGCGGGGGTAGGTGGATGGTTATTATTTGAGGGGAAATCGCAAATATTAATATCCGTATATATGGGAGCAATTACTTTATTCTGGTCATTGGCGGGTGTTTTTCGAATAAAATAGCGATCGTGACCACTTAAAAAGGAATGTTATGCTTCTATTCCATGAAAGTGCGTTCAATTAAAAAAACGCACTTTTAAAAAAATATTATTTTTTCTTTATATCATTTGGAACAGCGTTGTTGATATGCTGGATTGCATTTTTCACCATTGATGAATATTCTTTGTCTGATGAGGTTTCATTTTTGATCATATCGTTATATATCGCTTGCCTTGCTGCTTGCGGTAGTGCCTTAGTATATATTTGATTAAAAATTAAAAGTATTTTCTCTAATTTTTCTTGCCTCTGTTCTACTAACTGTTTTCTGTTAAGGGCTAATATTGTATTCGTTGACATTCCTTTAATTCCAGACCCAATAACTAATGATCCACAGAAAATAATTACTTCTTCAGGATTGCCTGAATATGGATCTTGAATGCTATTTAAATTTGGATCAAGATTTGTTTTATTTTGATTGCATATCTCACATGATAACGTAAGATTTTCCCACAAAAATCTCTTTGATTCATCTAATGATTTTGGATATATATGCTCAACATCACCATGATGTATGTGTAATAGTTTACTTTCACAATACGCACATTTTCCATTAGTTTCTTTTATTAGCTGCTCTTTTATTTCAGGGTGGGCGTATCTGGTTTTTAAATAATCACTTGAATTTACGCCAGAAGCTATATTTGACAAGTGTGCGTCAGTCCATTTTTTAGAATTTCTAGACAAGATATCTGGTTCGATTGATTTCATTAGCTTAATCATTTTTTTTACCACCAACTATATGATAAAGAGCCTCCGGGTAAAAATCACCCAAGCCCGCTTCATCTAAAGAAGTTCTAAGTTCATTTAAACTATTTTCATTTATTTCTTGTGTGCTTATTCTTGAACATATCTTATCAAGTTCATCTTCTGCCCACTGAGGAATAGTTATTGAAACCCCAAGAACATCCCTTAATATTTTATTTGCAGTTGATGCTTTTTCCTCTAAATCCAATTTGTAAGAATTAACTTTGTTGGAGTCATCATGTTTTAACGCATAAACATTAGAGTCTTTCACTGAAGAAATTATGAAGGGACTATGGGTGACAACAATAAATTGAACGTTTGGAAATGCTTTTGTCAGATCATTTAGTAATGAGCGCTGCATTGTTGGATGAAGATGGTTTTCCGGTTCATCAATTAGTGCTGTAAAACGATTTACATCTTGAGAGTAAAGTAATATCTGCCATGATATATCTATTATCGACATGATTCCACCAGAGGCAGAATCTAATATAAAATCACCTGAGTCTGTCTCAAATATAACATCTGGGACTTCAAATCTTATATTTCTGAATCCAATGTTCTTAGGTAATGTAATCTTTAGTATTTCTATGAATGAAGTAAATGTTTTTTCTGATTTTTTGTTTTTCTTTATATAGCTGTTCCCAACTCCCAAAGCAGCCATAGATAACAGTGATTTTTTCATTTCTACCGTTGGGTTGCCGTTAAATGAACTGTCTTCTATGTGTTGTTTATATGCTCTTAAATGGTTTTTATAGGAGTTCTCTGCATTTATCACACCCGTTGGTATATCGGATGTCATTTTGTAGTTATTCGATGCTCTATGTGAATGTATAAATAGCCCTTTAATGTTGCGATTGATATTTTCAATGTTTATATCATAGTTTATTGTTTTGGGGTTTTCCTCTATATATATAGAGGATGCTAATTCGTCTGAATAATCAACTTCTCCTATTTTATGTTTAATGTCAGTAGATGAATTGCTTTTGCCTGTATTAGTAAAAACATTAATCCCCTTATCTTCATCGTAAAACGGCATCGCTAAAAAATCACAATTCCATAAGAAATGCTTAGCTAATATCCTTAATACAGTCGATTTTCCTGCTCCATTAGAACCAGTGATCACTGTTACTTTATTATGGAAGTCTATGCTTACCTCATTAAATTGGCGCCAATCAGATATTGTTAATTTTTTAAATTGCATGATAATTCCTTTTTAGATGAATAAAATTGTCATAACATCTCGTTTGCCACACTGTAAGTACTCTACTCCCCCTAAAAACCCATCGAAACGGCCAAAATGCGATATAGGGTCTGAAATTCAAGCAATACTCATTGAATTTAAAAGTTAGTATGACAGGAAATATTTTCCATCTCTAGGTTAACATTTCACTCAAATATATCAAGTTAAATCTCAATAACTCTTGATTGACGTTCGCATAAAAGGGGTGATGTATTTTAAATAATTTATATGTAATGATTATAAATGTGAGTGCTAATTTTTTGTCACCCCCCAAAAAATGAGAACTCAACATAATACTCTTAGCCTGAGATTAGAGGATATTATAATCTACCTTTTCTTAGTTTATCCTATAAAAATCTTATATTGTTATTGTGATAATTTTTGAGGTTGGATATAAATGGCCATTATTTTTTAATTTTTAGGATGTTAAAAGAGCAAATTTCCATTCTTTGCTCATAACAGCCATCCCTTGTTTCTCATAAGCACAACCATATTCTCTACATATTCAACATCCAACACCAGAAACCCCCAATGCTAATCCCACCCTCAAACCCATTCAGGGGCCAACCGCCGCCCCTTATCAAACCTGAAATCAGTCAGCCTTCATCAACTTCCAGCCGCACTCAATGCATCCTGATATACGGCTCCTTCACAAACTCATTCAGCAGCCAGACCAGATCGTGCAGCAGCCCCGCCAGTTCCTTTTCGACACTTGCGGGCAAGGTTCCACCCAGAATTGCCTGCACCAAAGCCAGCGCATAATCCACCTGGGGGGCGGTTTC
>NZ_DJBE01000036.1:0-43303 GCF_002429925.1 Acinetobacter sp. UBA5984 | reverse complement strand
TGGTGAATTGGATGCTCTTAAACTAACTTTCGCAAGAGATCTATTAATTGGTTTTAATTTTTAAAATTGTATGATTTTTTTAGCTAAAATATTATACAATAATATGAAAATACAAATACTGGCAATGTTGGTTGAAAAGTGTAGCAGTCTTATGAAAAAAGTACTTTTAGTTTTTGGCACACGACCAGAAGCAATTAAAATGGCACCATTAGCTTTACAATTAAAACAACAGGAAGCTAGTTTTGAGACCAAAGTGTGCGTAACAGGTCAGCATAGACAAATGTTAGATCAGGTACTGGAACTTTTTAACTTAACACCAGATTTTGACTTAAATCTAATGAAGCCAGGGCAAACCTTGTCTGACATTACTTCTGGTGTATTGAAAGGCTTAGAGCAAGTTTTTGCTGAATGGACACCAGATGTTGTGTTGGTGCATGGCGATACTGCCACAACTTTTGCCGCCTCTTTAGCTGCGTACTATCATAAAATTGCGGTTGGTCATGTAGAAGCAGGTTTGCGTACTGGCGATATTTATTCACCTTGGCCTGAAGAAGCGAATCGTAAACTTACAGGTGCTTTAACCACTTATCATTTTGCGCCGACTCAATCTTCTTATAATAATTTAATTAAAGAAAATATAGACCCAAAAAATATTACCATTACAGGCAATACCGTTATTGATGCGTTGCTTACCGTCAAAGAAAAGGTTGAAACAGATTGGGCGGCTATTGCTCAATTTGAGCAGCAATTTAACTTTTTAGATTCGACAAAAAAACTAATTTTGGTGACAGGTCATCGCCGAGAAAACTTTGGTCAGGGCTTTTTAAATATTTGTACAGCATTGGCAAATATTGCAAAACAGTATCCTGATGTGCAAATTGTATACCCTGTACACTTAAACCCAAATGTACAAAAGCCTGTAAATGAATTGCTATCGGGTATTTCTAATATTTATTTAATAGCACCGCAAGACTACTTACCTTTTGTGTATTTAATGAACCACAGTTATTTGATTTTAACCGACTCTGGCGGTATTCAGGAAGAAGCGCCTTCTTTGGGTAAACCAGTATTGGTGATGAGAGATACAACCGAGCGCCCAGAAGCGGTAGAGGCAGGTACAGTCAAACTTGTAGGAACAGATGCAGCACTTATACAACAGTCTGTGATTGAGCTATTAGAAAATACAGACTTGTACCAAACGATGGCGGCAGCGCACAATCCATATGGTGATGGTACAGCTAGTCAACAAATTATTCATGCTTTAAATAAATAAATTGAGTTAAAAATGCAACAGTTTAAACATATTTGTGTTATTGGTTTAGGTTATATTGGTTTACCAACTGCAGCGACCTTTGCTGCGCATGGAGTAAAAGTTACAGGTGTAGATGTTAACCCACATGCGGTGAATTTAATTAATCGGGGTAAAGTTCATATTGTAGAACCAGACCTAGATGCTTTAGTGCGTGACGTTGTTGCACAACAAAAGCTTTCTGCACAATTAAGTCCAGTTGCTGCAGATGCTTATATTGTGGCTGTACCGACCCCTTTTAAAGATAACCATGAACCAGATTTAAAATATATTGAATCTGCAGCGAAAGCGCTTGCACCACACTTGGTGAAAGGTAATTTAGTTATTTTGGAATCTACTTCGCCTGTAGGTGCAACTGAACAAATGGTGGCATGGCTGAGCGAAGCACGTCCAGATTTAAGTTTTCCACAACAGGTTGGCAAACAGGCAGATATTTTAATTGCTCACTGCCCAGAGCGTGTATTGCCAGGTAAAGTGCTGCAAGAGCTGATTAGTAATGACCGTATTATTGGTGGAATGACACCTCACTGTTCGCAAGCGGCAATTGATTTATACAAAGTTTTTGTAAAAGGTAATTGCATTGAAACCAATGCACGTACGGCAGAAATGTGTAAATTGACTGAAAACTCATTCCGTGATGTGAATATTGCATTTGCTAATGAGCTTTCTATTATTTGTGACAAGTTAGATATAAATGTGTGGGAGTTGATTCAGCTAGCGAACCGTCATCCGCGAGTCAATATTTTACAGCCAGGTCCGGGAGTGGGCGGGCACTGTATTGCAGTTGACCCATGGTTTATTGTGTCTAAAACGCCAGAGCAAGCCCGTTTAATTCGTACGGCACGTGAAGTGAATGATAGTAAACCTGATTGGGTGATAAATCAGGTGAAAATTAAGATTGCTGAATTTTTACAAGCCAACCCTGAAAAAACCATTAAAGATGTAACTGTAGCTTGCTATGGTCTGGCATTTAAACCTGATATTGATGATTTGCGTGAAAGCCCAGCTTTAAATATTACAAAAAAATTAGCTGAACAAGGTTTAAGTATCTTAGCAATCGAGCCTAATATTATAGAGTTACCTTCAAATACTCCACATAATATAAAATTAGTTTCATTAAATGAATGTGAGCAAGCAGATATACATTTACTTTTAGTAAAGCATAGTGAATTTAATATTTTGAATTTGTCCAATGAGAAATTTTCTATTAATTTAGTAGGCTTTATTAATTTAAATTAAAGATTTTTGCTAGGAATGTCTAATATTAAAGTTGTGATAATGATATTCTTGTTTTTATGAGAAGTAGAGTGAAAAGATGAAGCCTAAGGTTTTGTTAATTAATGAGGGGGTTCTCCAGCATTATAGGGTATCTTTGTTTAATAGTTTAACAGAGGATGTGGATTTATGTGTGGCGCATATTGGTGATAAAGTGTCAGGCACGGAATTTAATCAAATTACATATGGTATAGTTAATATAGGGCCTTTTAGCTATTACTCAATTGATGGGCTCAATGAATATGACTATGTTATTTTTCCATTTAATTTAAGAAATTTAAATTTATATTTGGAATTGTTTAAAATAAGAAATTATAAAAAAATTTTGTTTGGTATAGGGGTTAATGCATCCTATCGGAAAGGATACGATGCTAAAGACTTAATTTCAGTGTTAAGGATTTTATTTGTAAAAAAATATGATTATTCAATATTTTATGAAAAGTATCCAATATTGAAGTATATCTCTTGGGGGGTATCTCCAAAAAAAATGTCAGTTGCATATAATACAGTGACTCCTAATAAGAAATTTAATATTGAGGATAAAACATATGAATCAATAATTTTTATAGGCTCTCTTTATAAGCAAAAAAAAATTTTTGATCTCATAGAGGCTTATAGTATTTTAATTAAAAATGATACCAATTTTTTAAATCTTGAAATTATTGGTGATGGTCAGGAATTTAATAACTTAAGGAACTATATTGAAGAAAAAGGTTTACAAAATCATGTAAAGTTGCATGGCAATATTATAACTGATGATCACCTATTGCCTATTATGCAAAGAGCAGCAGTATGTGTGTCTCCCGGCCAGGCAGGATTATCAGTTCAAAAGAGTTTCTCTTATGGAGTGGGTTTTATAACAACACAGGAAGCAATTACAGGTGGTGAGATATTATCTATTCAAGAGGGTGTAACCGGAGACTTCTATGACGGTAGTATTAATGATCTTGTTAGAACATTAAAAAAGTATTGTGATATAAATTATTGTAAATCAATATCAATAAACTCTTACTTTTTTTATAATAAATTCAGGAGTGTAAGAAATTGGCGTGAAGGTTTTTTAAGGAATATTAAATGAAATATATAATTGATAATTCAAACTTGTACGCTGGTGGTGGTATACAAGTAGCAAGTTCATTTCTTAATGATCTTAAAAATTTAAATTTAAAAAATGAATATCATGTTATACAGTCATTTAAAATGGCTGAGAGTTTTGATATTAATGATTTCCCTGTGAATTTTAAATTTTATAACCTGTGTAGAGAAAGTGAAAAATCGATTGTAATTCGCATAAAAAAAGTTAAATTAATAGAAAATAAAATTATTCCTGATTGCATTTTTACTATATTTGGGCCTTCTTATCATAAAAGTAAATTTCCTAAAATAGTTGGTTTTGCTATACCTCACATCATTTATGGTGATTCACCCTACATTAAAAACCTTGATCTTTTAAGTAAAATTAAAAATAAGCTTATTAT
The DNA here is from genome assembly GCF_002429925.1 of Acinetobacter sp. UBA5984. Classification (NCBI taxonomy): domain Bacteria; kingdom Pseudomonadati; phylum Pseudomonadota; class Gammaproteobacteria; order Moraxellales; family Moraxellaceae; genus Acinetobacter; species Acinetobacter sp. UBA5984. Next base: position 39,241 of record NZ_DJBE01000036.1, on the reverse strand, counting down.
GGAGTTTAAAAGGTTTTTTTTTGTTAAGAATTCTGATGCTTTGGTTTTTGAAACAAACGATGCTTGTAAGAGGTTTGAAAAACTATCAGGTTTTGAAAATAACTATGTAGTTGGTAATACATTAAATCAGATTTTTTTGGATCAATCTAAATGGAAGTCATTTGATCTCAATGATAATAATAAATTGAAAGTTTTAATGGTGACAGCTAATTATCCGCATAAAAATATAATGTTAATTCCATCTATTATTGATAAGCTTATAGTTGAGAAGGGTTTTAATAATTTTAAATTTATTATTACATTAGATAAAAAAGAATTAGGATTTTCCTCTGTATATGATGATTATATTCAATATGTCGGTAAAGTATCTTTATCTCATTTACCATCTTTATATGAGCAGTCAACAATAGTATTTATACCAACGCTATTGGAGGTATTTTCAGCTACCTATTTGGAAGCAATGTACATGTCTAAAGCAATTGTAGCATCTGATATGGGGTTTAGTAGAGATATTTGTGATGATGCAGCTTATTATTGTAATCCTTTAGATACAAATCAGTATGTAGATGGTATATTTAATTTATTATCTAATTCACACTTAAGAGAATCTTTAGAAAAAAAAGGTAGAGCTAGAGTTGAAGAATTTGGTTCTAGCATGGAAAGAAGTCTAAAGTATTTAGAAATTATTGAAAATATAAATTCTAAATAAAACCTCATAAGTGAAATTAATGTTTGATGCCTGTGGGGTAATTTATGATTCTATATCAAAATAATATTATTTTTTCTATTTTTTTAGCAATTATAATCATTTTTTTATCTTTTTACATGGGTTTGAATTTTGATTATGTTGGAGTCAGCTTTTTAATTAACTGTCTTGCGGTTATTTTTTTAATTTGTGTTGTTCTTAAGGAAAATATTAGTAGTATTCTTTTTTTTTATATCTTTAACTTGTTATTTTTCTGTTTTGTTCCTTGGGTTAATTATACTGAGGGGGTGATTTTTTGGTCAAATGAGATTTTTTCAAAGGATGATTATTTTTTTAGTAATATTTTGATTTTTTTTATAAATTTTTTAATTTTATTTTTTTATAAAATCTCACCGGTATTTGTGAGTGTTGAAAGTAGGGTGTTAAAAGCTAAAAATTTTTCTTTAAATTTGCTTATATGTTTTTTTTGTTCATTTATTATCTTTAATGCTGCAAATTTTAATATTGATAAAATTTTTTTTAGAGGTATTTTGGATGATGATAATATTTATGAATACTCTTCTTTTGAAACCCTTTTAATACAGGTTTCTAGATTTTTACCAGCATTTATATTTATAAAATTTTTTTTAGATAAAAGATATTTTGAATCATTTATTTTTTTATTTTTTCTAATTTTTTGTGCTTTTCCTACGGGAATTCCTAGATATCTTGTTGCTTACATCTATATTCCAGTACTCTTAATTGTTATTCCTAGTTTAAAGTCATCTAGAAAAATTTGTTCTATTATGATTTTTTCAATGATTATTTTATTCCCATTTCTTAATGAGTTTAGATATTATTATTGGGGTAAAGAAATAAAAATTATTCCTGATTTGGCTTTTTTTAATCAGGCTCATTTTGATGCTTATCAAAACTTTATGGAAGTAATAAGAGTAGATTATATAACATATGGAAAGCAAATTTTAGTTGTAATGTTGTTTTTCATACCACGGAGTTTTTGGGAGAGTAAACCTATTGGAAGTGGTGCTCAATTAGCTATTGATAATAACTATATATTTACGAATATATCAATGCCGTATATTGCAGAAGGTTATGTTAACTTTGGCTATATAGGGATAATTATTTTTATTTTATTTGCATCATTCTTTATGAAGCAGATTGATTTTAAGTATTTAAATAATATTAAATTATCTGAACATAATTTTAGTATAGCTAAAGGTGTATTTTTCTGTGCTGCAATTTTTTTCATTTCACGTGGTGACTTGTTGTCAAGTTTTGCATACATGATTTCTGGTGTGGTAGCCTTTAAGATTGTTGAGAAAATTTAATCATTAATTTAAATTTAATATTTAATCAGGCGCTAAAAATGTTTGAAAATAAAGTTCTTTTAATTACAGGCGGTACAGGTTCATTTGGTAATGCTGTTCTAAAACGCTTTTTAGAAACAGATATTAAAGAAATCCGTATCTTTAGTCGTGATGAAAAAAAGCAAGATGATATGCGTAAGAAATACCAATCATCTAAACTTAAATTCTATATTGGTGATGTGCGCGACTATAATAGCGTACTGAATGCAACGCGAGGAGTAGACTATATTTACCATGCCGCTGCTTTAAAACAAGTCCCTTCTTGTGAATTTCACCCTATGGAAGCGGTAAAAACCAACGTTTTAGGTACAGAAAATGTGTTGGAAGCAGCCATTCAAAACCGCGTAAAACGTGTAGTGTGCTTAAGTACAGACAAAGCTGTCTATCCTATCAACGCTATGGGTATTTCCAAAGCCATGATGGAAAAAGTCATGGTAGCAAAATCACGTAACCTAGAAGAACTCGAAACAGTGATTTGCGGCACACGTTATGGCAATGTTATGGCATCTCGTGGATCAGTCATTCCACTATTTGTAGATCAAATTCGCCAAGGCAAACCGCTTACCATTACAGACCCTAACATGACCCGTTTCATGATGACTTTGGAAGACGCGGTTGATCTAGTTTTATATGCGTTTGAACACGGTGAAAATGGTGATATTTTTGTACAAAAAGCACCTGCAGCAACCATTGAAGTTTTGGCTCAAGCATTAAAAGAACTACTTAACGTAGAACAGCACCCTGTTTCTATTATGGGTACGCGTCATGGAGAAAAAGCCTATGAAGCATTACTTAGCCGTGAAGAAATGGTGGTTGCGATAGATCAAGGCTATTACTTCCGAGTGCCAGCAGATCAACGTGACCTTAACTATGAAAAATATGTAGAAGAAGGTGACTCAAAAATTACCGAATTTGAAGACTATAACTCACATAATACCGAACGCTTAGATGTTGAAGGTATGAAAAAGCTTCTGCTAAAACTTGAATTTATTCGTGCCTTAACTCAGGGCCAATATGTTGATCCTGAGGCATAAAATGAAAATACTGATCACTGGCTCTAATGGCTTTATCGCGAAAAACCTGATTCAATTTTTATCTGAGAAATCTGATATAGAAATTCTAAAAGTAAACAAGGAAACATCCCAAGAGCTTTTACAACAATCTGTTTTAGATGTGGATTGGATTGTACATTTGGCAGGCGTAAATCGACCTTTAAATGAACAAGAGTTTATTGAGGGTAATGTCACACTCACGCAAAAAATTACAGATATTCTCAAGCAGGCAAACAAGCAAACACCAATAATACTTTCTTCGTCTATTCAGGCAGAACGTGACAATGCCTATGGGCAGAGTAAACTGGGTGGTGAGCAGGTATTATTAGAGCTGAATCAGCAACAGGGAAATGCAGTTTATATTTGCCGTTTAGCCAATGTATTTGGTAAATGGTCACGTCCAAATTATAACTCGGCTGTGGCGACTTTCTGCTACAACACTGCACATGATTTACCTATTCAGATTCATGATGAAAATGCCATGATTCGTCTAGTTTATGTAGATGATGTAGTGGAATTATTTTGGGACATTATTCAAGGTACAGCGCAGGTAGAACAAGTTTTTTCTATCCAGCCTGAATATCAAATTAGTGTAGGTGATTTGGCAAAAACTTTGGCGGGTTTTAAACAATCACGTGAAAGTTTAATTACAGATCGTGTAGGTAAAGGCTTGACTCGTGCGTTATATTCGACTTATTTAAGTTTCTTGAAGCCTGAACAATTTGACTATAGCGTACCTAAATATGGTGATCAGCGTGGTGTATTTGTAGAAATGCTGAAAACACCAGATGCTGGACAATTTTCTTACTTTACTGCACACCCAGGTATTACCCGCGGTGGACATTATCACCACACTAAAACAGAAAAATTTTTGGTCATTAAAGGTAAGGCATTATTTAAGTTTAAGCATGTAGTGACAGGTGAGTTCTATGAGCTTGAAACCTGTGGGGATGAACCACGTATTGTGGAAACGGTACCAGGCTGGACGCATGACATTACCAATATTGGTGAAGATGAAATGGTGGTGATGTTATGGGCAAATGAAATATTTGACCGTGAAAAACCAGATACTTATGCAATGCCATTAACCCATTAAAGAGTAAAAGTTGTGAAAAAATTAAAATTAATGACGGTGGTGGGCACACGCCCTGAAATTATTCGTTTATCGCGCGTGATGGCAGTATGTGATCAATATTTTGATCACATTTTGGTACATACAGGCCAAAATTATGATTATGAACTTAATGAAATTTTCTTTACCGATTTAGGTATCCGTAAACCTGATCATTTTTTAAATGCAGCAGGTGCAACGGGTGCAGCAACCATTGGGAATGTGATCATTGCTGTAGATAAAGTATTAGAGCAAGTTCAGCCAGAAGCATTGTTAGTGTTAGGCGATACCAATAGCTGTATGGCAGTATTACCTGCAAAACGTCGTAAAATTCCAACATTCCATATGGAAGCAGGAAACCGCTGTTTTGATATGCGCGTACCTGAAGAAATTAACCGTCGTATTGTCGATCATACAGCGGATATTAACTTGACCTATAGTACGATTGCACGAGATTACTTGTTGGCAGAAGGTTTGCCAGCCGATCAGGTGATTAAAATAGGTAGCCCAATGTTTGAGGTGCTCCATCATTACAAGGCTAAAATTGAAGCATCGGATGTATTGGCACGTTTAGGGTTAAAAGAGCATCAATATTTTATTGTAAGTGCACACCGTGAAGAAAACATTAACTCAGACCAGAACTTTTTAGATTTGGTTGAGATGTTGAATGCGGTAGCTGAAAAATATCAATATCCAGTCATTGTATCTACCCATCCGCGTACCCGTAAGCGCATTCAAGAACTAAATATTGAGTTTCATCCACTGATTCAATTGTTAAAGCCACTTGGATTTAGTGATTACAATAAGTTGCAGCTTTCTGCTAAAGCAACATTATCTGACAGTGGTACGATTAATGAAGAATCTTCAATTTTGAATTTTCCAGCTTTGAATTTGCGTCAGGCACATGAGCGACCAGAGGGTATGGAAGAGGCTGCTGTGATGATGGTGGGCTTAACCGCAGAGCGTGTTTTGCAAGGCTTGGAAATTTTAGATCATCAACCGCGTGGTGAGGAGAGATTATTACGTTTAGTTGCAGATTATAGTATGCCAAATGTAGGTGAAAAGGTAGCGCGTATTATTTTAAGCTATACCGATTATGTGAACCGTGTGGTGTGGAAGAAGTACTAAGGTTTCAAAATGAAAAACAAGATTTATTTAATTACTGAGTATTATCATGAAAATCAAAATACCACAGGTTATTTATTAGGAAAGCTATATAATTTTTTGAATAAGCAAAGTGATATAGATCTTGTTTTGATTGCAAAAAAAGATGAGCATTGTCCCCAGTATGAGAATGCTCATTTTATTACTTCACCAAAGTTAAATAAAAGGAGTTTGTTTAAAAGATTTTTATATGAAGTTGTTATTTCATTTAAATTTTTTTTTGAAATTTTAAAAAATGTTAGAAAAGGTAGTACTGTTTTTACAGGAACAACCCCTATTTTTTTATTAATGATTATTTTTTTTACAAAAAAAATAAAGGGTTTTAAGTGGATACTGTTGGTGCATGATGTTTTTCCAGAAAATCTTATTGCAGCAAATGTTCTGAGAAATAAAAGCTATTTTTATAAGTTTCTAAAATATTTTTTTGACAAAATATATGCAAGTGCTGATCAAGTAATTGTGATTGGACATGATATGAAAGAGTTGGTACATAGTAAAACTCAATTAAATAATATTCATGTGGTACAAAACTGGATTGATTATGAAGATATTGATGTACAGGAAAAATATGAAAATAAAATATTAAAAGAACTTAATTGGCATAATACAGATGTAGTGGTATTTCAGTTTTTTGGAAATATTGGTCGCGTACAAGGGGTAGTTGTAATTTGTAAAGCAATTCAAAAAATGCAATATCCACATTTAGCTAAATTTATTTTTATAGGAGATGGGGCATATGCATTTGCTCTAGAGGAACAAATTAATCAGCTAAAACTAGATAATGTTTGCTATTGGGGGGCATTAGATCAGAAAGAGAAATCTGTTGGTCTAAATGCATGTGATGTTGCTTTAGTAACATTAACTGAGGGGATGTTGGGGCTAGGTGTACCTAGCAAGTCGTATTTCACTATGGCTGCAGATAAGCCCATTCTTGCTATCATGGAGGAGCAGGCTGAAGTTTCAACAATGGTAAAACAACATAATATTGGATGGACAATACCGCCAGAAGATGTGGAAGCTCTTGCAAAGAAGTTAGATGATATAGCGCTGAACTTTAATCAATATAAACTTAACTCACCGCGCAGTGTTTTGATTGAAAATTATGCTGAATCCATTGCTATGCAAAAGATTTTAAAAATTATCAATGAATTATATCTGGTGGAAAATAAATAATGAATATTTTACTCACAGGCAGTAATGGTTTCTTAGGTCAATATTTATCGCAGTTTTTGGCTGAAAAAGACTATTCAGTTTTAGCGCATACACGTAATGCCCAAACATTTGATCATCCAAATATTAGTAATATCAATTTTGACCTAAATGATAATTTAGACAATATTGATTTGAGCAAGGTTGAGGTTATTATTCACTGTGCAGGTCGTGCACATGTCATGAATGAAACTGCTGCATCGCCACTTGAAGCATACCGCCAAACCAATGTGCAAGGCACTTTAAACCTTGCACAAAAAGCGGTAAAAAGTGGCATCAAACGCTTTATTTACTTAAGCAGTATTAAAGTGAATGGTGAACAAACCACTACGCAAGCTTTTCACCCCAATGATGATGTGCATACAGATGACCCGTATGGTTTATCAAAATATGAAGCAGAACAAGCCTTACTTGAGCTATCTCAACGTACAGGTTTAGAAGTTGTCATGATTCGTCCAGTCCTTATTTATGGCCCTAATGTAAAAGCTAACTTTAAAAGTATGGTGAACTTGGCAAGTAAAAAAATCCCTTTACCTATTGGTTGTTTAGACAATAAACGCAGTATGGTGAGCGTCTATAACTTAGCCGACCTGATTCATACTTGTATGACTCATCCTAATGCCAACCGTGAAGTATTTTTAGCCAGTGATCAGGATGACATTTCAGTCAAACAACTATTTGAAAAATTAGCAAAATACCAAAATAACCAATTGCTGATGCTACCTGTACCGAAAAGCTTGATCAGTTTTCTTGCAAGTTTGGTTGGGAAAAAAGCGGTTGCCTCACGTCTATGTTCAGAACTGGTGGTAGATACCACTAAAAATACTCAACTTTTAGGTTGGACAGCACCGTATAATGTTGATACAAGCCTAGAAAAAATGTTTAACACACCGCATAGAAACTGAGCCTAGTCATAAATATGTCCATGCTATCCCTTTTTATTTTCTTTTTACTTGCGTTTGCAATGACCTATTTCATGCGAGCTTACGCCCTCAAGAAAAATATAATAGATAACCCCAATGAACGTAGTTCCCACAGTGTACCAACGCCACGCGGTGGTGGTGTTGCGGTTGTGTGTAGCTACTTGTTGGCGTTGGCGGTATTAATCTATAGCCAACAATTGACGCTACATATTGGCTTAACTCTTATGGCAGCGGGTTTTGTCATCGCTTTACTTGGTTTTTTAGATGACCATGGGCATATTAACTCCATGTTACGTTTAGCCGTACATTTTTTTGTGGCAATTGGTGTGGTCATCAGCTTGGGAGGCTTTAACGAAGTTACGGCTTTTAATGGTCTGCAACTCGGCTTTATAGCCAATATCATTGCGGTATTATTTTTGGTGTGGTTGTTGAATCTATACAATTTTATGGATGGAATTAATGGCATTGCCAGTGTCGAAGCAATCACCACTGTAGTCAGTATGGCAATTTTGTATTATGTGCTAAATACCGCATTAAATTCAGACATATTGTGGTTATTGGCGGCCTGTGTATTTGGGTTTTTACTGTGGAACTTTCCCAAGGCTAAAATTTTTATGGGCGATGCCTGTAGCGGATTTCTCGGCCTCACTTTAGGTATTTTGGCGCTCATTGCCCTAAAAGAAAACTTGGCACTATTTTGTGCATGGATCATTTGCTTAGGCGTGTTTGTGGTCGATGCAACATATACCCTTATTAAACGCATGTTGAGTGGCTATAAAATGTATGATGCGCATCGAAGCCATAGCTATCAAATTTTATCGCGTAAATGGGGGAGTCATACCCCCGTGACGTTGACTGTTGCAGCCATTAACTTAGTGTGGTTATTGCCACTCGCTTATTATACTGTTACCCAGCCATTGGCTTATCCGGAGTTCATGGTATTGGTGGCCTATTTACCACTGATTCTGATTGCAATGAAATTAAAAGCAGGACATCCAGATGCCTAAAAAGAGTTTGCTGATTCTGGGGGCAGGTGGTTTTGGTCAATCTATTGCTGAAGTAGCAGTGTTATCTGCCCAATGGCAGCAGATTTACTTTGTGGATGATCGCTGGCCTGAGCAAAAACAGGTGGGCCAATATTCAATCATCTCGAATATTCAAAACTTGTCTCAGCTTCAGCAACAGAATATAGAGGCGATTGTTGCTGTCAGAAATAACCAAATACGACAAAAATGGCAACAATTACTGCTTGATTTATCAATACCACTCGCCACTATCATACATCCACAGGCTGTAATTTCACCTTCTGCTCAAATTGGTCAGGGGGTAAGTATTATGGCAGGGTGTATAATTGGCACGAATACGATTATTCAAGATGGCGTGCTTCTGAATATTGGGACCTTATTAGACCATGATGTGGTGATCGAACACTTTAGTCATTTAAGTGTTGGTGTCAACATCGCAGGCGGACAGAGAATTCCGTCTGGCTCTTTTTTAGAGGTGGGGACCCGTATTGGACATAAATCTTAATAACAAATTCTTTAAATTAAGATATGACTTATTGAAAACTATATGAAATCCATCGTTATCCCACTTGTTGAATCCCCCCGTACTGCCAAACTGGCTTTCTTGGTCATTTTAGACTTTTGTATTTTCCCTGTTCTGATCTGGTTGTGTTATGCCATCCGCCAGTTTGATCTTGGTGCAGAGGTTGTGCCGAACATTCCTTTTGGCTCGGTTTGGGTGAGTGCAATAGCAGTCTTTATGCTGTTTATTTGTGGTGTTTACCGTTTTATTGTGCGAACTTTTAATGAATTTTTCATGGTGAAATTAGGTCTGGCAACCATATTAAGCGTGATGGGTTTGTACTTGTTGGCTTATAGTACACATGCGTTTGTTCCGACCTCAATTCCATTAATGTTTGGCTTTATGATGTTTGCCTGGGTTTGGTTCAGTCGTGGCGTGATTCGTTTTGTGGTGAGATCCTACTTACAGGCTAATGTGCCTAAAAAACGGATTGCTATTTATGGAGCTGGTTATGCAGGCCAACAGGTTGCAGCGACTTTAAATCGCTCCCATGAGCATTTGCCGATTATATTTATTGATGATAACCCGTCTTTAAGAGGCCAGAATATTGGGGGGGTTCAGGTATATTCACCACATAGAGCTTTAAAGTGTTTGGTTAAATTACGTATTGATGAAATCTTAATTGCATTACCGTCAGTGGGAAGAATCCGTAAAAGTGAGATTGTTAAGTTTTTAGAACCAGCCCACCTTAAAATTACCGAAATTCCAGGTTTAACTAAACTGGTCAATGGTGAAATTCGAATTTCTGATATTCAGGAAGTGGATATTATTGATTTATTAGGCCGAGATCCTGTTCCGCCCGTTCCAGCGCTTTTGGCTAAAAATATTCAGAATAAAGTGGTTATGGTAACAGGTGCGGGTGGTTCAATTGGTTCAGAACTATGTCGCCAAATTATTAAAAATCAGCCTGTCAAAATTATCATTTATGAACTGACAGAATTTGCTTTATATCGTATTGATAAAGAATTACGTCTTACGGCAAGCTGTGAAATTATTCCAATTTTAGGCTCAGTTCTCGACGAACGTAAGTTGGAACGGGTGATTGAACAATATGGCGTACAAACCGTTTATCACGCTGCTGCTTATAAGCATGTGCCGCTGGTGGAGTGTAATCCGCTGGCAGGTTTGAAAAACAATGCCGTTGGAACCGCCTTTAGTGTGAATGCGGCGGTAAAAAAAGGTGTAGAAACCTTTGTGTTGATTTCAACTGATAAAGCGGTACGTCCGACGAATGTCATGGGGGCGACCAAACGTATGGCAGAGCTGTACTGTCAGGCTATGGCAGAGACCCAGAACCAGACTCAGATCAGTATTGTACGTTTTGGTAATGTCCTCGGTTCTTCAGGCTCGGTCGTGCCGCTGTTTAAACAGCAAATTGCCAAAGGCGGTCCGATTACCGTGACTGATCCAGAAGTAACCCGTTTCTTTATGACCATTCCGGAGGCCTCGCAACTGGTAATTCAGGCGGGTGCTTTGGGTACAGGGGGTGACGTGTTTCTGCTGGATATGGGTGAGCCGGTACGGATTCAGGATCTGGCTCGTCAAATGATTTCTCTCAGCGGACTCAAAGTCAGAGATGATAAAAACCCGAATGGCGATATTGAAATTCAATATACTGGGCTGCGTCCAGGCGAAAAACTCTATGAAGAATTGCTGATTGACGAAGAAAATACAGAAATTACTGCACATACGCGTATTCTGCGATCTGTCGAAAAACATTATCCATTAGCAGAAATTCTGGCAGTATTTAACCGCATACATGAACTTACCGCGACTCAGACCGATATTGAATGGGCACTGGTACAACTAGAACATTATGTGGATGGTTATGTACGCGGTAACGAAATTAAAGTGAACTAGGTTTTTATAGATATGATCAAAAAAGCAATTCTCCCTGTAGCTGGTCTCGGCACCCGTTTTTTACCTGCCAGTAAATCCATTCCAAAAGAGATGGTGACAGTCGTGGATCGCCCTGCGATTGAATATGTGGTTCGTGAAGCAGTCGCTGCCGGGATTGAACAGATTATTCTGGTGACCCATTCTTCCAAGGCCTCGATTGAAAATTATTTTGATCGTAACTTTGAGCTTGAAACCACGCTTGAGCAAAAAAACAAAACCGACCTGCTTAAAGAAGTTACTGAAATTTTACCCCCTCATGTTAGTGTGATTAGCGTACGTCAGCCACAGCCTTTAGGCCTTGGTCATGCCGTGCTTTGTGCTAAAGCTGTGATTGGTGATGATGACTTTGCTGTCCTGTTACCGGATGTTCTGGTTAAAGAGCAAGATACACAAAATGACCTGTCTCGTATGATTCAACGTTATGAACAGTCTCGTGCATCACAAATCATGGTTGAAGCAGTTCCTGATCATCTGGTTGATCAATATGGGATTGTGGATGTTTCTGCTTCGCCTGCGGAAGGTGAAAGTACAGTGATGCAAGGTATTGTGGAAAAGCCGGCGATTGGTACTGCACCGTCGAATCTATCTGTTGTAGGTCGTTATATCCTTCCGGCAAAGATTATGCAATTACTGGAGCAGACACCAAAAGGGGCAGGCAATGAAATCCAGCTAACCGATGCTATCGCACTATTGCAGCAAACAGAGGTTGTCGAAGCTTATCGGATGAAGGGTCAGACCTTTGATTGTGGTAGTAAGCTCGGCTATCTTAAGGCTGTATTGCATTATGGCGTAGATCATCCCAAACTCGGTGCTGAGTTTAAAGCATTGATTCAGGAACTCGCTTTATAATAAAAAAGGGATATTATGAAAGTCGCAGTATTAGGAAAAACCTTATTTTCAGGGGTTATTTCAGCTCTATTGGCTGAATGTGGCCATCAGGTCGTATGGTGTAATAGTTTTAATACTGATGAGCCTGTTCGGACTTATTTTCAAGATGAATCCCTACAATTATTGCTACAAAAACAGCAGGAGTTGGGGTTCTTAAACTGTTGTGATTTTCAGCATCTGACCTTTAATCAGGATGTCTTTTTTTTCAGTTTTAATGCAACTGAAGAGCAGCTGGCATTTCAGATGTTAAATACCATTCATCATGCCTGCTTTGCCCATCCTAAATTGATGATTAATGCATCTACCTTTGGTTTGCATGGTACAGCGCGATTCCAGCAACTTTTGCCGAATGATGACTGGGTCTATCTTCCAGATATTATTCAGGAAGGAAATGCTATTCGCAGTTTCGTTCAAGCGACTCAACTGATTGTGGGTTGTGATCAGTCAGATGTACAGCTCAAAGTTAGAGAGCTATTACGTCCCTTATTTCCTCGTGCCCAGCAATACCTGTTTATGCCTATTCTGGATGCGGAATTTACCAAACTGAGTATTTCCGGCATGCTGGCTACCCGGATCAGTTATATGAACGATCTGGCAAGCGTAGCTGAAAAACTGGGGATTGATATTGAACAAGTCCGTCAGGGTATGGCAGCTGACAATCGTATTGGTTCCGCTTATCTATTTCCTGGCGTAGGCTTTGGTGGAGAAAACTTTTCTCATGATATCCGGACATTGACCCATGCTGTGGCGGATTCAGGGGTGAAAAACCAGTTACTGGAACAGGTTTGGGATATTAACGAGCAACAGAAAGAACTGTTATTCCGGAAGTTGTGGAATTATTTCCGTGGAGACCTACAAGGGAAAACAGTCGCCATCTGGGGAGCTGCATTTAAAGAAAATACGCCAAGTATCCAGCAATCTCCAGTACATGCTATGTTGGCAGCATTGTGGGCACAAGGTGCGACAGTGAAATTGCATGATCCGCAGGCTTTGACCAATATTGAACAGATTTATGGTCAACGTACCGATTTAATTTTATGTGAAGACCAGTATCAGGCTGTAGAAGATGCAGATGCATTGTGTTTAATCACTGCTTGGAAACAGTATGGTAGCCCGGATTATGCTTATCTCAGCAAGTTGATGCAGCATCCTTTGATTCTGGATGGACGTAATCTCTATGACCCTGCTTATATCAAGTCACGTGGTTTTAACTATATTGGGGTGGGACGTTGATGTTAGACCAGCTTAAATTAGACCAGAATACCAATAATGCTTATAAAAAGCTGAATTCTGTAAAAGAACAATTGAAATCGATCCATTTACGCCAACTCTTTGCAGTAGATCCTGAACGGTTTAACCAATACTCGGTGCAATTTGAGGAGGTAGTTTTTGACTATAGCAAACATAGAGTCAATCATGATGCCATGCAGCATCTGATTGAATGGGCAGAGACACAAAATCTAAGATCCTGGATCGGGTCTTTATTTTCTACTCAGACGATTAACTATACTGAGCAACGTGCAGCCATGCACTGGGCCTTACGTTTGCCGAAAGAGGACCAGCAGCATGAAGATCTGGCAGCTGAAGTTCATGCTCAGCTAGACCGTATGTATGCTTTGGTCGAGCAGATTCATGTCGGACAACGCCGTGGAGCTACCGGTGAAGTTATTCAGGATGTAGTGAATATTGGGGTAGGGGGATCTGACTTAGGACCGCTAATGGTTAGTCATGCGCTCTCGGATTTCAAATATCAATCTGCCAAACCCTTGAATGTGCATTTTGTTTCGACGATGGATGGTAGTCAGCTATCAGAATTGCTGCATCAGTTACGTCCAGAAACCACGCTTTTTATTATTTCTTCCAAGTCATTTGGAACGATTGATACCTTATCTAATGCTCAAACAGTGCGTTTATGGCTGGAAAAATCTTTAGGCCAGCATCCTTCTATCGTGAAGCATCATTTTATTGGGGTATCCACTAAACCTGAAAAAATGACAGCTTGGGGAATTGCACCCGAAAATCAGCTGTTGTTATGGGATTGGGTCGGTGGGCGTTATTCTCTCTGGTCGTGTATTGGTTTGCCGATTGCACTCAGTGTTGGAGTGGACGGTTTTAAACAACTGCTTGCCGGTGCTTATGCTGTAGATCAGCATTTCCAGTACAAGCCTCTGGAACAGAATATCCCAGTATTAATGGGCTTACTGGGTGCCTGGAATACGAATTTTCTGGATATTCAGACCCATGCTATCCTGCCTTATGATGGACGTCTGAAATATTTCGCGTCTTATTTGCAGCAACTGGAAATGGAATCCAATGGTAAATCCATCCAGCGCAACGATGAAAAAGTACAGCTCGACACTTGTCCGATTATTTGGGGAGAAGTTGGACCAAATGCTCAACATGCCTTTTACCAGCTGTTACACCAAGGCACCCAAGCGGTCAGCTGTGATTTTATTGCTCCTGTTAAACGTTATAACAGTCAGCAATATACCTATGTCGATAATGCTGATGCTTTGATTGAACAGCATCATCTGGCTTTATCTAACTGTTTGGCTCAATCACGTTTACTGGCATTTGGTAATGATGCTCTGAATCAGACTGATTTAGAAGGCTTACCTGCCTATAAACAGTATGAGGGTAACCAGCCAAGCAGCACTATTTTATTACAGGAATTAAATCCTTATAGTCTGGGGATGCTGATTGCCTTATATGAACATAAAGTTTTTGTGCAGTCGGTGCTTTGGAATATTAATCCCTTTGACCAATGGGGCGTAGAAAAAGGCAAGGAAATTGCCAATCAGTTATTGCCTATACTGAATGGTGAGCAAACTGATATTAGCGGCTTAGATGGTTCAACCCAGGGTTTGATTAAAATCCTGACAGCTTGATTAAAATTATAATAGGAAAGACATGGCTAAAATTTTAGTGACGGGTGGAGCAGGGTATATTGGTTCACATACCTGCTTGGAACTATTAAATACGGGGCATGACGTCATAGTATTGGATAATTTATCCAATAGCTCAGTTGAGTCTTTAAATCGTGTCCAACAGTTGGCTCAAAAAAGCCTGAAATTTGTAGAAGGTGATATACGGAATAGTCAGATCCTAGACCAAATATTCCAGGACAATACCATTGATGCGGTGATTCATTTTGCTGGCTTAAAAGCAGTGGGTGAGAGCCAGCAAATCCCCCTTAAATATTTTGAAAATAATATTTCTGGTTCAATTAGTCTGGTACAGGCCATGGAGCGTGCTGGAGTCTTCTGTCTGGTCTTCAGTTCTTCAGCCACAGTCTATGGGGAGTTTAACCCTTCACCTTATCAGGAAGATATGCCTCTAGGCATGCCCACCAATAACTATGGCTATACCAAAATGGTGGTTGAACAGTTATTGGAGAAGACCGCTCAAGCCAATCCACAGTGGTCGATTGCCTTGCTGCGCTATTTTAATCCGGTAGGTGCACATAAAAGTGGCCAGATCGGAGAAGATCCACAAGGTATTCCGAATAACCTGATGCCATTTGTTACACAGGTGGCGGTAGGACGACGTGAAAATTTGTCGATCTTTGGTCATGATTATCCGACTGAAGATGGGACATGTGAGCGGGATTTCATTCATGTCGTTGATCTGGCCAAAGCACATGTTTTGGCAATTCAAAACCGTTTGCAACAAACGGGTTGTCGTGCCTGGAATATCGGTACAGGAAAACCTATTTCAGTACTGGCAATCAAGAATACCTTTGAGCAAGTAAATGGAATAAATATTGCATTTGAATATGCACCAAGGCGAGCTGGTGATCTGGCCAGCTTCTATGCAGATAGCCGCCGTGCGACAGAGGAACTCGGATGGACGGCTGTTTATACTCTCGAGGATATGCTAGCTGATAGCTGGAACTGGCAAAAGCAGAATCCCCATGGATATGGATAATAAAATATGAATTTTATTTATGGGATTATGTGTCATCAATTAACTACTCCACTTGTTTATCTTGTAAATGAGCTGATTAAAAGTCCTAATAGTAAAATTTTAATTCATGTAGATAAAAAAATCAGGTCTTGATCATATAAAAAATCGTTACCAAGCAGCTCACAAATAGAATTTTTGACAGAAAGAGTGGATGTACATTGGGGTGGTTATACTCAAATTGAGGCCACTCTAAAACTTTTAAATTATGCCAGTCAATTTGAATATCAGTATTTTTCTTTATTGTCTGATGATGATATTCCTTTAATGCCTATTGAAAGTATAGAAAAATATCTTTTAAACAGTGATCAGGAATATATCGGTTACGAACTTCAAGCAGATCCGAGAAGCCGGATTAAATATTTATATCCAGACTTCTTTTTTATTAAAGAAAAATCAATTTCAGAAAAAATCAAATGTAAGCTAATTATTCTCTTACATAGACTTGGTTTCTATACTCAAAATATAAAAGGATTGCCGAAGTTATATAGAAGTTATATAAAGGATCTTTATGGTTTATATTAAGCTATCAGGCGGTTCAATATATTTTAGACTTTATAAAAAATAATAAAGACTATGATTTGGCCTTTAGAAAATCACTATGTGCCGATGAAATTTATTTCCATACCATTATTCAAAATTCATATTTACAAGAACGAATTTACCATCCAGAAGATGAAGAACAAGTATCTGAAGGGGGATTAGGATATATCGATTGGATGTCAGGACCAGATTATCTCAAAATTTTAGATGAGTCTGATTTTGATAAGATGAAGCAATCAGGCATGTTATTTGCCAGAAAAGTGAAGGCAAATATCGATATAGATCTGCTCAAACAATATTTTCAATATTCATAATAAAAAGCCCCCCCTTCAAAATGGACAGTTCGTCTAATTTGAAGGGGGGCTTTTCTAAATTTTTTTCTAATAGATAGAATTATCCCTGAATTAACTGGGTGAGCTCATCTACATAAGACTGCATTGGACGAGGGTGCTGGTCACGGCGGCTTTCAATATTTAAGCGTAACAAAGGTTCAGTATTGGAAGCACGAACGTTAAAGCGCCACGCCCCAAAGTTCAGGCTGACGCCATCTGTCTGATCGATTTCTGGTTGCTGGTCGGCATAATGATCAAAGATTTTTTGGATAGTTGCCTGAGTATCTGCGACTTTAAAGTTGATTTCACCCGAACAAGGAAATTTGGCAATCATCTCTTCAACTAGGGAAGATAGTGATTTTCCAGTTTCAGATAAAACTGCGATGGCAAGCAACCATGGAATCATGCCACTATCACAATAAGCAAAGTCACGGAAATAGTGATGAGCACTCATTTCACCGCCATAGGCTGCGTTATGTTCACGCATGACATCCTTGATAAAAGCATGTCCTGATTTCGATTGAATAGCTGTTCCTTGATATTGTTCGACAACATCAAAAGTATTCCAGACCAGACGTGGATCATGCACAATTTTTTCGCCAGCTTGTTTTAGCAAGAAAGCCTGTGCCAGTAGACCGACAATATAATAGCCTTCAATAAACTGGCCTTTTTCATCAAACAGGAAGCAACGATCAAAGTCCCCATCCCAAGCAACGCCCATGTCAGCTGAATGTTGAATCACAGCATCACGTGTACTGTCACGATTTTCAATCAGAATCGGGTTAGGAATACCATTTGGAAAATTACCATTCGCCTCATGATGAATCTTAATAAATTCGACTGGAATATTGAGTTCTTTAAATTTAATCTCAATTGCATCAATCACATGACCCGCTGCACCATTACCCGCATTCACTACCAGCTTCATTGGTCGGATCTTTGCTGGATCAATATAATTCATCAGGTGATCGACAAATTCAGGCAGGATATTATATTTTTTTGTTGTACCCTTACTTATAACTTCAGTGAATTCATTATTTTCAGTCAGTGTCTGAATGTCTTTAAGGCCGGTATCTGCGCTAATCGGACGGGCATTTTCACGGACCAGTTTCATTCCATTATAATCCATCGGGTTATGACTGGCAGTAATTTCAATGCCGCCCTGAACATCCAGATGAAATGCACCAAAGTAAACTTCTTCAGTGCCGGTCATGCCCAGATCGAGGACGTCGACACCTGCATCATTTAAACCACGAATGGTCGCCTGTTTTAAATCTTCACTAGTCAGGCGTACATCACAGCCAACTACAACGGTCTTTGGTTGATAAATCTGTCCATAGGCACGACCAATGCGGTAGGCGATATCTTCATTTAATTCGGTACCTAACTTGCCGCGAATATCATAAGCTTTGAAACAAGAAAGTTTTTTCATAATTTATTATTTAAGAGTACAATTGAAAAATATATTCTAACCCAAATAAAGATTTTTACCATTCAGCTGGTTACATAATATTAAAATAATGTTTCATTTGAAAAATAAAGTATTGTATTAGAAAAATTATAAGGACGAAAAATATGTCTAATAATAAATTATATTCAATTAATATATTGAGATTTATTGCTGCAAGTTTTGTCTTGCTCAGTCATATAGAAAATAAAGTTCATCAGTATAATATCCTATCTTTAGAATGGTATCGATTTAGAGGGCCAGGTGTGATATTTTCTTCGTAATGTCTGGGTTTATTATCTGTTTAACGACAGCTAAAAAGAATATAACCCCTATAAAATTTTTAAAAGGCCGTATGCAAAGAATATTGCCTCTGTATTGGTTCTTTACCACTGTGGCTCTTTGTATTTTTTTATATAACCCTGAACTCATTAATATGAGTGGTGGATATACCAATATTATAGCTTCTTATTTATTAATTCCAGGGGAGCATAAGTTCCTTGTTCAAAATGGCTGGACCCTAAGTTATGATGTTTATTTCTATATCATTTTTGCTTTATCTCTCTATTTTTTTAGAAATAAGATAAATTATATTGCATTAATAGCAGTATTGACTTTTTTACCTGCTGTAGTAATATTGATATTAAATTTAGATAAAGTATTCTTTTTTAATGTGATTCTTTTAGAGTATGCCTTGGGTATTTGTGCATATCTCATTTATATTGAATACAATTTAAACTTCATACTAAATATTATTCTGATTCTATTGGGAACTGCATTTATTTTCTTTCAGAATATATTTAATGTGTTTGAAACTGGGTTTGGTCGTGCTTTGGACAGAGGAGTGCCAGCCTTTTTATGTGTGGTTGGTGTGATTGGTTTAGAAAGCTTTTTTAAAAACCATTATCATAAATTTGTTAACATTTTATAAAGATTAGGGAATACGTCTTACTCTATTTACCTGAGCCATCCTTTTATCTTAGTCATAGGAACAAAATTATATATAAGCTATTACTTTTTTTCAGAATCTTAATTTTGCTTTATTTTTATATGTGATCTGTATTTTCATTGGATACTATGTAAATAAATTTATTGAAGTACCTTTAAATAGGACAGTTAAGAACTCATTTAACTCAAATTCTATATGGATATTAAAGATTAAAATATTTATTCAGAATTTAAGAAATATATAGTTAACCTGTTATGTGAGAGTAATCAATATCCTCATATAACAGGCTAATTTTATGAGTTATTCTACTGTTACTGATTTTGCCAGATTACGTGGCTGGTCAACATCAGTACCACGCAGGACTGCCACATGGTAAGACAGTAGCTGTACTGGAATACAATAAACAATTGGCGCTAAAACAGCGTTTACTTCAGGAATATGTACGACATGCTGGCGTTCTTTGGCTTTAATACCGCTATTTTCATCGGCAAAAACAAAGAGCTCACCACCACGTGCCTGAACTTCTTCCATATTGGATTTCAGTTTATCAAGCATGTCATCCTGTGGCGCCAGAATCACTACTGGCATATCATTATCCACCAGTGCCAATGGACCGTGCTTCAGCTCACCCGCCGCATAACCTTCCGCATGAATATAAGAAATTTCTTTCAACTTCAGTGCACCTTCCAGTGCAATCGGGAAGTGTGTACCACGACCGAGGAACAGACAGTGCTGTTTCTCTACAAAGAGTTCAGAGAGACGCAGAATTTCATCATCATGACTTAAAGTATCTAGAAGTACCTTAGGCATATGCCATAGTCCAGTGGTGATCTCAGTCATCTGTTCAGCTGAAATGGCATTTTTCACTGTACCAATTTTTAGCACCAGTAGCATTAGTGCAGCCAGCTGAGTGGTAAAAGCTTTGGTTGAAGCCACACCAATTTCAGGACCCGCTAAAGTCAGCAGACTGTAATCTGTTTCACGTACCATTGAAGAAGTTGCAACATTACAAATCGTCATCGTAGTAATGTGTACACCTTTTGACATAGCACGTTTTTGGGTATCACGCAGAGCAGCTAAGGTATCGGCTGTTTCACCTGACTGAGAAATACACACATAGAGTGTGTTATTGACAATCACTGGCGTACGGTAACGGAATTCACTGGCAATCTCGACCTGACAAGGCAGATCAATCAGCTGTTCAAACCAGTATTTAGCAATCATGCCAGCATGGTAACTGGTACCACAGGCAATAATTTGGATTTGCTGGATTGTTGAAAAATCCTGTTCAGCATTCACCAGAAAGTCTTCACGCAGTGTATTGCCATTTAGGGCTTGTGAAATGGTCTGTTTTAGCGCTTCAGGCTGCTCATAGATTTCTTTGAGCATGTAGTGCTTATATTCACCCTTAGAAGCATTGCTCACGGTTGCATCCAGTTCTTTTACTGGGCGATCCACCAGTTGACCATCCACAAATACTTCAATGGTAGTACGGGTCAGACGTGCAATATCACCTTCTTCCAGATAGATGAAGCGGTTGGTAATTGGTAATAAAGCCAACTGGTCAGAACTGATAAAGTTTTCACCAATCCCGACACCAATCACCAATGGTGAACCTTCACGAACAGTAATCAATTCATCTGGATGATCTGTATGTACGATCCCGAGCGCATAAGCACCTTTCAGCTGTGGTACAACCTGACGAACAGCTTCAAGCAGGCTAGGGGCAGATTTCAGTGCATCATTGACCAGATGGGCAACCACTTCGGTATCGGTCTGAGAAGTGAACACATAGCCTAAAGCTTCAAGATCGTCTTTCAGCTCCTGGTAGTTTTCAATGATACCGTTATGAACCACAGCGACATTGCCGGATAAATGGGGGTGGGCATTGTTTTCAGTCGGTTTACCATGAGTTGCCCAGCGTGTATGAGCGATGCCTAATGAACCATTAATCTGTGATTCATTCACAGCTTGTTCAAGGTTCGCGACTTTACCCACACGACGTTCACGGAGCACTTGGCTATTATTGATTAAGGCCAGACCCGCAGAGTCATAACCACGGTATTCAAGACGTTTTAGGCCTTCAATTAAGATATTGCTGATATTACGTTCCGCGATGCCACCGACGATACCACACATACTAACTTCCTCTTATTTCTTGATTTTTTGCGGACGATGATAGTTTTCTTTGGCAAATTGCTTAGAACGTTCTACCGCTAAACTGTTCTCTGCCACATCACGGGTAATCGTTGAACCCGCTCCCACTGTCGCGCCATTACCGATCTGGACCGGTGCAACCAGAGAGCTGTTAGAACCAATAAAAGCATGATCCCCAATGATAGTCTTAAATTTGTTGGCACCGTCATAGTTGCAGGTAATCGTCCCTGCACCAATATTGGAACCGCTACCGACTTCAGCATCACCTAAGTAAGTGAAGTGATTCGCTTTGGAACCTAGACCAATACTAGAATTTTTCACTTCAACAAAGTTGCCAATATGGACTTCAGCTGCCAGTTTTGTCCCTGGACGCAAGCGTGCAAATGGACCAATCTGTGCATCTTCACCGATAACAGCATTATCAAACACGCTATATGGCTGAACTTTAGTACCCGCAGCAATCTTGGTATTTTTAATCACGCAGCCTGCACCGATTTCAACATTATCACCGAGTTCGCAATCACCTTCGATAATGACATTGATATCGATCCGTACATCTTTACCAACAGTGAGTTGACCACGTAAGTCAAAACGGCTTGGGTCAATCAGATGTACACCTTGCTGCATCAACTGTTTAGCTTG
This sequence comes from Acinetobacter sp. UBA5984, assembly GCF_002429925.1. Classification (NCBI taxonomy): domain Bacteria; kingdom Pseudomonadati; phylum Pseudomonadota; class Gammaproteobacteria; order Moraxellales; family Moraxellaceae; genus Acinetobacter; species Acinetobacter sp. UBA5984. The sequence continues at coordinate 17,302 of NZ_DJBE01000036.1, read as the reverse complement.
ATAAGCCTGGAACTGACGCTCCAATGCAGCCAGTTGCACACGGTCATTGACGCCTTCCACCTCGAAAGCCAGCTCAGGTTCTACAGATGCAACACTCATACCATCTGCCAGTGCCATTGCCACGATATCCGTCAGGTAATATTCACCTTGGGCATTGTCATTGCTTAAATGTGGTAGCCATTCATGTAATTTGGCATTGCTGACTGCATAAATACCGGTATTAATTTCTTTAATTTGACGCTGTTCTTCAGAAGCATCTTTATGTTCAACAATGGCTTGAATCTGACCATCTTTACGCACAATACGACCATAACCACTGGCATCTGCAAGCGTTAATGTCACTAGGCCAATACCTTGCTCTTGAGTAGCATCGAGCAGATTCTGAAGCGTCTGCTGGCTAATACAAGGGACATCACCAGACAGGATTAGTGAAATACCATCTTTCGGCAAAACAGGTAGTGTCATTTGTACGGCATGACCGGTACCAAACTGTTCAGCTTGTTCTACCCACTGGATATCTTGGTCTGCAAATGCGGACTGAACCTGCTCACCGCCATGACCATAAATGGTAATAATATTGTCTGCATTGAGTTTTTTTGTTGTGTCGACCACATGGCCGAGTAAAGGTCGTCCTGCAAGCGGTTGTAATACTTTCGGTAAGTTGGAACGCATACGGGTTCCTTTACCTGCAGCAAGAATAATCACAGTCGTAGACATGTTCTAATCCTAGATATGGCTTAAGCCATCGTGAAGTAAAAATAAATCCAAATACAAAGTGCTGCCCAGAGGCCAGCGATAATGTCATCCAGCATGATGCCAAAACCACCCCCAACCTGACGGTCAATGACTCGAATCGGCCAAGGTTTCCAGACATCAAATAATCGGAACAGGGCAAAGCCAATGAGTAGCCATAACCAGTTCATCTGACCTAAATAGATCAGTGGCAAAAAGGTAATGGATTGTCCTGCAAACTCATCCCAAACAATACGTCCATCATCATGTACACCCATGACTTTGGCTGTTTGGCCACAGATATATATGCCAATCAGGGACATGATGACAATGGCAAAAAGACTATTTACAAAACCTAAGTAGAGCCAGATGGGTACAAATAAAAGTGCAAAAGCTGAACCAAAAGTTCCGGGCGCTTTAGGCGCCAGACCAGAACCAAATCCTACCCCACTAAAGACAATGAGCCGGTTGATCCATGACATGCTTTTAAAATTGATCGCAAGTTTATGCAAAATGTTGATATCCGTTAAATTGAAGTGAATGATCTACGCCATCTTTTTCAAAAGTTAAACCGTGTTGCTGCTGAATGGAGCCAATCATACTAATCGAAACATCCAGATGTTTTTGCAATAATTTTTCATAATTTTGCGGGCTTATTGTAAAGCATAACTCGTAGTCATCACCACCCGCGAGTGCGTATTGCCAACGCTGTTCATCATTTAATGCCTGCAGGGCAGGACTGATCGGTAACTTTTCAAGTCCTAAAGTCGCTCCTACCTGAGAAGCTTTGAGAATATGTCCCAGATCCTGTGCGAGGCCATCCGAGACATCAATCATACTGTTGGCTAGGCCTTTTAAGGCAGTACCCAACTGACAGCGTGGGGTTGGATAATCCAAACGTTTCTGTAATGGATGACCAAGATGATTTAAAGCAAAAGCAGCATCACCCACTGTACCGGATACACAAATCAGATCACCAGGCTTAGCACCTGAACGGGGTACAGCTTTACCAATCTCTACCCAGCCCAGGGCAGTCACAGATAAGGTCAAATGAGGACTTTGTGTGGTATCACCACCAATTAAGCTCACACCAAATTGATCGCAACAATCATAGAGACCCTGACTAAAGGCTTTTAACCAGTCATGATCAATTTGGGGTAGGCTCAAGGCGAGTAAAATACTATGCGGGGTAGCGCCCATGGCTGCAATATCAGAAAGATTAACAGCGACAGATTTCCAGCCAATCGCATGAGGATCGGTGTCTAAAGGAAAATGACGTCCAGCAACGAGGGTGTCGGCACAGATGACCAGTTGTTGCTGTAGAGGAGGGGTGAGCAAGGCTGAGTCATCGCCAACGCCTAAATCGACAGAATTTTTATTCTGACGATTAAAATAGGTATCGATAATCGAAAACTCAGCCATACAACAATTCGACTAGATTAGTTGGCTTGCTGTTTTTCTGCTGCACGTAAAGTTGTCGCTAAACGGTCCAATACACCATTGATGTATTTATGGCTGTCTGCACCGCCAAAGTGTTTAGCTAACTCAATTGCTTCATCCAGAACCACGCGGTATGGAATCTCAAAATGTTCTTTGAGTTCATAGGCGCCTAGGCGAAGTGTAGCGAGTTCTACACCATCAAGTGCAGAAAGTTCACGATCCAGCACAGGGATAAGCAAAGCATCCAATGCTTCATGATTGGCAACCACTTGAGTCAACAATTCATGATAATAGCTGAGATCCACTTTGTGCATGGCATTGTCCACACGAGTACGTGCTTCAATCTCATGCACCGGATTGTGGCTCATCTGCCATTCATAAATTCCTTGTACAGCAAAGCGACGTGCTTTACGTTTTGCTGCATAAGTTGCTTGAAGTGTTTGCGACATAGCGTTAAATAGCCTTTAACAAGTTAACCATTTCAATAGCAGTCAAGGCAGCTTCACTACCTTTATTACCTGCTTTTGTACCCGAGCGTTCAATCGCCTGTTCGATACTATCCGTAGTCAATACACCATTAATCACTGGTAAGCCAGTGTCCAGGCCAACCACGCCCAGACCTTTGGCACATTCACCAGCTACAAAATCGAAGTGAGGCGTGCTGCCACGAATCACAGCGCCCAGCGCGATGATGGCATCGAAACGATCTGAAGCTGCCAGTTTTTTCGCAACTACAGGAAGTTCCCAAGCACCAGGTGCATGAACAACAGTAATATTATCCTCTGATACGCCATGGCGTTTCAATGTATCAATGGCACCTTCTAACAGATGTTCAACAACAAAGCTATTAAAACGACCAACTAAAATCGCATAACGGTCTTCGTTCGCGAGATGCAACATACCTTCAATACGGCGAACTGCCATAGGAACCTCGATTATTTCTCTGATGTTTGTTGTGCGGTGATGTATTCCACCACTTCTAAGTTAAAGCCGGACAGGGCATTGAAACGTAATGGAGAGCTGAGCAGCTTCATTTTTTCCACGCCGAGGTCACGTAAAATTTGTGCGCCGACACCAATGGTCTGATACTGCTGGGAAAGTGCAGCATTGGATTTTACATTTTTTGGTGCTGTCAGTGTATCCAGGGCAGGGCCTAAGTCCTGTAAATGGCGCTGGCCAATCCAGACCAGAACACCACGATCACTGTTTGAAATTTCTTTTAAGGCACGGTCCAGATTCCAGGCCGGTTCACCATCTTGCTTGTTCAGCTTTAATAAATCACGGGTTGGGTTAAAGCCATGCACACGTACAGTCGTCACGCCGTCTTTAGGCTGACCTTTCACCAGTGCTAAATGAATGTCCGGGTTACCGATTTCACGGTAACGATAGAGATCAAACACACCGTATTCAGTATCTATAGTTTGCTGGTCAATACGCTCAACCGTTTGCTCATTGGTCATACGGTAGTGAATCAGATCAGCAATAGTGCCAATTTTCAGGCCATGTTTTTCTGCGAAAATTTCAAGATCTGGACGACGCGCCATAGTGCCGTCTTCTTTGATGATTTCACAGATCACAGATGCAGGTTCCAGACCCGCAAGACGAGACAGGTCACAACCGGCTTCAGTATGACCGGCACGGTGCAATACGCCACCTGGCTGTGCCATCAATGGGAAGATATGACCAGGCTGTACGATGTCACTTGGTTTGGCATGTGCAGCCACCGCAGTTTGAATGGTGTGCGCACGTTCAGCTGCAGAAATACCGGTAGTAATGCCGTTGGCTGCTTCAATTGAAAGGGTGAAGTTGGTTCCGTGCTGAGCGCCGTTGGCATCCACCATCAAGGGTAGATTTAACTGCTGGCAACGTTCTTTGCTTAAAGTCAGGCAAACCAGACCACGCGCATGGGTGATCATAAAGTTGATGTCTTCAGGACGCACGTGGGTCGCAGCAATCACCAGATCGCCTTCATTCTCACGGTCTTCGTCATCCATCAGGATAACCATTTTTCCTGCACGGATATCTGCTACAAGCTCTTCAACTGTATTGAGCGGCATCAACCTTCACCTTCTTTTTTGATCTATACCAGACCGAATCATGACATTATTACTGCATAGTCTAACGCTTTTTAAGCAATTTTGCCTATGCTTATTGCTTTCCCTCAGGGGTTCATTGTTATACACAGTCTTGCGTAGCATGAAAAGTCGACTTTAAATGAAAGCACAGGCTTTATGCTGTATTTTTAAACGATCGGAAAGCATAAAAAATGACAAACTTATTTAAAATCAACATAACTATAAATAATCTCTTATTTTTTATGCAGTTTTATTTATTAGTTAATACAGCTCCTAAAAATACGTATACCTCCTCATTCTTCCCTTTATAAATTTTTTACCAATCAGTTTAAAATTCTGTTTGAAATAATGAATGAATCAGGCGGACCGAAGTCCACCCGAATTTAGATCAGTTTAGAAGAAGCCTGCTGGTTTGGTTGAATAACTCACTAACAGGTTTTTGGTTTGCTGATAATGATCCAGCATCATGCGATGGTTTTCACGACCAATCCCGGATTTTTTATAGCCACCAAAAGCTGCATGAGCCGGGTAGATGTGATAGCAGTTGGTCCAGACCCGACCGGCCTGAATCGCACGACCGGCACGGTAGGATGTATGCGCTGAACGTGACCAGACACCAGCACCGAGTCCATAAATCGTATCATTGGCAATCTTGATGGCTTCATCGAAGTCTTTAAAAGTCGTCACAGCCAATACCGGTCCAAAAATTTCTTCCTGAAAGGTTCGCATGTCATTGGAACCTTTAAAAATCGTTGGCTCGATATAAAAACCTTGTCCCACTTCCTGACGTTCATTACCGCCTAACAAGATTTCCGCACCTTCTTCGCGGCCTGTTGCAATACAGCCCAGAATTTTGTCCTGTTGCTCCTGAGAAGCCTGCGCCCCGATCATGGTCTCGGTATCCAGTGGATGACCTGTCTTAATCCGCTTTACTCGTTCCACGGCACGCTCAAGAAACTGGTCTGCAATACTTTCCTGAACCAGCGCACGTGAAGGACAGGTACAGATTTCACCTTGGTTCAGGGCAAACATAGCGAAGCCTTCCAGGGCTTTTTCCAGGAAGTCATCTTCCTGATCCATAATGTCTGCAAAGAACAGGTTTGGAGATTTACCCCCAAGTTCCAGAGTGACTGGAATAATATTTTCAGTCGCATATTGCATGATCAGCTGACCCACAGCGGTAGAACCGGTAAAGGCAATCTTGGCAATGCGTGGATTAGTCGCCAGTGGACGGCCGACTTCAACGCCGTAGCCATTCACGATGTTTAACACACCTTCAGGCAACAGATCCTGAATCAGCTCAACCAGTACCAAAATACTCACTGGCGTCTGTTCAGCGGGTTTCAACACAATACAGTTTCCGGCTGCGAGAGCAGGGGCCAGTTTCCAGGCAGCCATTAGAATCGGGAAGTTCCACGGGATAATCTGCCCAACCACACCTAAAGGTTCATGAAAATGGTAGGCAATGGTATCTTCATCAATTTCGGAAATTCCACCTTCCTGGGCGCGAATACAGCCGGCAAAGTAACGGAAATGGTCAATGGCTAAAGGAATATCTGCTGCCAGGGTTTCTCGGATTGGCTTACCGTTATCCCAGGTCTCTGCGACTGCCAGCAGTTCAAGATTCTCCTCAAGTCGGTCAGCGATTTTTAATAAAATATTGGAACGGGTAGTAGGGGAGCTGTTATTCCATTGCTGTTTGGCGGCATGAGCCGCATCGAGCGCCAGTTCAATATCTTCCACTGATGAGCGCGGAACTTTGGTAAAGGCTTTACCATCTACGGGAGAGACATTATCAAAATATTCACCTTTGATGGGTGGGACCCATTTTCCGCCAATGAAGTTTTCGTATTGGGATTTAAATTGCACTTTTGAACCGTCAGTATTGGGATCTGCATAACGCATAATTCTATTCCTTGATATGATTATTATTGATGAATGCCGAACCACTTCTGCTCTGCAAAAGTCTTCAGATTCAACATCTCAGCTCTACTATAGAGAGGGAAAAAAATCGCAGGATAAATACTTACAAGCTTGCTACAAAAGGCAACATTTGAATAAAAATAGAATTTATTATTTTTATAAATTTGAATATCTTATTGTTATAACGAAATGATTTTAATATGTAAAAAGCATTACTGATCAGCTTGATATTTTTATTTTATATTCAGGAAAAATAGGTAAATAAAATTATTAGAAAATAAGACAGGCAGAGCTTTCTACCTATCTTATTCATCTGGCTTATAGGGCCTTATTCTCCAGCCATTGAAATAGCTGCTGATAGACCTGCTCACGAACCGGTTTTTCTGAAAGAACCAGATCATGTACCCCATTTTGAATCGAACAGAGTTGCACATCGCCCTGGATTTTCTGTGCATGTTCAATCATGTCGTGTACCTGAAGAATCACATCACTGGTTTGGGCATTACGGTTAAAACGTAGGGGATAAGTGGTTTTATGGGCATGCATCAGCAAAGTCGGAATATTTAAACGTATACCTTGATGAATTTCTTTTTGTGCTTCGTGAATGGCATGTACAAAACTCAGACGCACCCAGTGATAGCTGGGTTTTTTCCATTCCAGATCAAAATGCCATTCCCCCTGATAGCTAATATGTAGGCTGGGCACATAATGACGGTTTAAGCGGCTAGGAAATAGCATTTCCGGAAAACGTTTTCCCAGACGGCTCAATTTAGGCACCACAAACTTTTTCTCAAAAGGTGTCATATTAAAGTCATAAAAAGGACTATTGAGCCACAAGCCTTTAATTAAAGGATGATCTGGATGATGTGCTGCATACAGGGTAGTAATTAGTCCGCCGGTAGAATGGCCACTGAGTAAAACCGTATCATGGCCTTCCTGTCCAATAATTTCGAGAGCCTGACTGATTTCTGCATCGTATTCTGATAGATGATAGACATTATAAAATTTCTGATGGGACATATAGGATCGGCCATATTTACGTAAATCCAACGCATAAAAATCAAAACCTTGCTGATTAAAACGCTCTGCCATTTCAGTCTGGAAAAAATAATCAATAAAGCCGTGAATATAGAGGACAGCTTTAGAGGTGGGCTGGTCTGTCTTTTTGCGGATCAGTGTGGCAACTACTGTACCTTCAGTATCTGGCGGAAATTCTAAAGTGGCCTGTTCATAACCTTCACCCAGAATATCAGGTTGATATTCAAGGCTGGAAAGCGGATGGGACATATTGTTCTACTCATGATTATTTTTATTCACTTATCTTTGTGGATTGGCTTGCATTTGTCAAATCCTGCTGTCTAACCCATTCGAGATCAGTAGTACCATTCAGAGAATAGCCAAATATAAAATCTCAGGTCATTAGTAACCTGATTGACTAATATAAAGATTAATAAAAAACCCCGGCATCCTGCCGGGGTTTTTCGTATTGGTTAGCTCGGTATAACTCCTGTCGTACCTTACAATCCTTGTGCTTATCTATTGTGATTGTTATATGGAACTTCCTGTTCCTGATGTAAGTATCATAGGAAAATTCCACTATCCGGGATAGCCGCAAAGAACCAGAATCGATGTAAGTCAATGCGTATATGTCTGACTAAAAATTATCCATATTTTCTGTAGAAGTGAGGATTTATTCTGAATCATGAGCTTCGATAAACTAGCCGCTTATGGCTATTTTGCCTGTTTTTAAGACAATTTTTTTATTTTAATGCAGTTAGAATATGTTGATTGATGAGGGGATAAAAAATGAAATCTATTGCAGTCTTTTGTGGTTCAGCTATGGGGAATAGCAAAAATTTTAAAGAGCAGGCCCAAGCTTTGGGTGAGTCTATTGCGAATCGTGGAATCACACTGGTTTATGGGGGTGGCCGAGCTGGTCTGATGGGTGTTGTGGCTGATAGTGCCTTAAATGCCGGTGGAACAGTCATTGGAGTGATTCCACAAAATCTGGTCGATGCAGAATTGGCTCATCCGCTGTTAACAGAGCTGCATGTAGTGAAAAATATGCATGAACGTAAAACAAAAATGTCTGATCTGGCAGATGCGTTTATTGCCTTGCCGGGCGGGGTGGGGACTTTAGAAGAAATTTTTGAGCAGTTGACTTGGGGGCAGTTGGGCCTTCATCAGAAACCTTGTGCATTTTTAAATATCCACGGATTTTATGATGAATTACTAAATTTCCTGATGAAAACGACTGAGGCTGGATTTACCCAGTCACGTTTTACCGATGCCTTGATCTTCTCAAGTTCAATTGAGGAAGTATTGGATGCTGTGGAGCATTATCATGCGCCTGAACCGAAATGGAATAAAAGCGTAAAGGCAGTAGAATCGGTATGAGTAATACCCCAACCTTGGCAATAGTCACCGACATAAAATACACTAAATAACATAATTGGTATTTCAATAAACCCTATATATAACAGTTATATAGGGTTTTTATTTTGTGTGGTGTAATTTAAGGTAGAGTAGGGTGCTTTAAGTTTTGGTCACTAATTTTAATATGTAAATCAACAATAATTACCGACATATATATTCTCTTTCTAAGAGTAGTTTACTATTTGGTATAATATTATGATGAGGTTAGGGCTTTGACTGCTACGATTTCTGTTTGGCCTTTTGGCGTAAGACATACAAATATAAGTTTTCTACTTTTTCACGTGCCCATGGGGTGGTACGCAAGAATCGCAATGATGATTTAACACTTGGGTCTATGCAAAAACATCTAATCTCAATTTTACGACTTAAACCTTCAAAGCCACCGTAGTAATCCAATAATTCATCCAAAATGTCAGCAAGTTTTTTACCGTGTAAAGGATCATTGGTGGTGTTCATAATAGATCAATCGTATTTTGGGTGGCCATTATTATAACCTGGGCTAGTTGGAAAACTAGAGAGTTGGAATGTAGGTAATGATGGACTGAATAGCCACCAAAATTCTAGACACACATAACCATATTTTGGACTGCCACTGCTGTCCCACAATTTTTACAAGAGGAAGCTTACGCGAGCTTCCTCTTGATTGATGGAGGCTTTATCGAGTGAAAATAACGCTTTTAAGGTTTTTATTTCAAATAAATTTACTGGAATTATTCTGAGTAAGCGCTGAACTGTATTAGTTCAGAGTTAATCTGATTTTTTATCTTAGGAAAGAAAATTATTTCACCTAACCTTAAAATAATGTTTTTCAGTAACCAGCTAAATTTTTATTTGTTTATAAAGACGCTCTTTAGGGTCTTCATTTGATTTTGTGACTTTATCAGCAAATTTCTTATCTAACATCAAGGCTGCATATGTTTTGGAACCTATCTCCAATCGGTCTACCTTATTTCCTTCTTGTTCAAACTCTTCAATTAATTTATTGACTTTTTTTACGCTGATATCACTCATATCTTTCAACCATTTAATTTGGGGTTCTTTTAATCTAATCTTTAATTATTGAGATTAGATTAAAGTACAAAGCGCATTTAAGGGCTAATAGCTTATGGAGTAATCACCCCAGGTTAATTAACCCGAATCGCGGATAAGAAATAAACTTGAAAAATAAGAGGACTAGAGCCATCAGTTGAGTTACCAAACCTAAAGCTTTAGCCCCGATGTTCAATAGTAACGAATTATTCTGCGTAATTGATGATTTCTTTCTGAAATTTGAAGCAACTTATTGGAAATTTTCTAAATAAAGTCATCAGTCTATAAGAATTCGAATAGCCCAACTCAGCCTCTCAGAAATTAGTTTTATCGTCATTTGGTATATTTAGGACTTGGAAAAATTAGGCTTCATAGAAATGTCATAATTTAGAGATATTAATGTCATCGAACTGGATTAAAAAAGAACAAAAAACCCACAATAGCAAGCTGTTATGACTAAAAAAATATCCAGACGTGAACTGCTTAAGACCTCCATTGCAGGCTTCGGTGCTTTGTCTTTACCCATATCTTTGACCGCTTGTGGCAGTGATGAGGATGCTTCAGATCAAGCTCAGGCACATCCTAAAGTCGCTTTTAAACATGGGGTGGCCAGTGGTGATCCCTTACAGGATCGGATAATTCTATGGACACGCTTAAGTCCGGAAGATGAAAACCTGCGTTATCAGGTGCAGTGGGAAATTGCTGCCGATCAGGATTTTCGCCAGATAATCAATACAGGACAAGTTGAAACCAGTCGGTCGCAAGATTTCACGGTTAAAGTCGATGCGGATCGTCTATCGGCAGGGCAAACTTATTTTTACCGTTTTAAGTGTGCATCGGTATATTCATCTGTCGGTCAAACCAAAACTTTAGCCACGCAAAGCAAGCTGGTGCAATTTGCCGTTTGTTCATGTTCCAATTATCCAGCCGGATATTTTCATATCTATCAGGAAATTGCCCAGCAAGACCTAGATGTGGTGATTCATTTAGGGGATTACATTTATGAGTACGGGATGGGTGGTTATGCGACTGAACAGGCTGCAGCATTAGGCCGAAGTCTGGCTGCAGATAATGCTGAGGAAATCATTAAACTGGAAGACTACCGCAAGCGTTATGCCTTGTATCGAACTGATGCGGACTTACAAGCAGCACATCAGCGTCATCCATTTATTGTGGTCTGGGATGATCATGAGCTGACCAATGATACCTGGGAGCAGGGTGCGGAAAATCATGATGTTTCAGAAGGTGATTTTTTTGCACGTAAGCTGGCTGCTTTGCAGGCCTATTTTGAATGGATGCCGATTCGTCCAGTGTCTGAAAAAGATCATTTGAATATTTATCGCCAGTTTAATTTTGGTGATCTGGTTCAGCTGAATATGCTGGATACTCGTATTTTGGCGCGTAACAAGCAATTGCAATATGCTGACTATCTTACCGCGACAGGACTAGATGTCAATAAATTTCAGACAGATTTGCTCAATCCGACGCGTACCTTGTTAGGACATACACAACGTGAATGGATACTGAAACAACTCAGCCAATCGAATGCCGTCTGGAATGTGCTGGGTCAGCAGGTGCTGATGAGCAAGATGCTAATTCCGGCCGAAATTCTGGCTGTTTTGGGGCAGATCACCAGTGGTCAGGCCACTGCAGATGTGTTGCTACAAGTGCGTCAGATGCTGACAGAACTGGTAGGCCTAAAAATACGCTATCTGCAAAATGATCCAACTTTGACAAAGGCAGAATTAGCCAGAATACTGACTGTTGTGCCTTATAATCTTGATGCCTGGGATGGGTACGTCGTGGAGCGTGAGGTGATTTATACGGCTTGTAAACAGCTGAATAAAAAACTGATTGTACTTGCAGGAGATACCCATAATGCCTGGAACTCCACTTTGAGAGATCAAGCCGGCAGTACAGTCGGGGTAGAACTAGCGACCAGTTCAGTTTCATCACCGGGTATGGAGAAGTATTTGCAGATTCCCTTAGCCCAGTTACAGGAATTTGAAATGGCATTTACTACGCTAATTGATGAGCTGAATTATTGTAATTTGAATCAACGCGGATACTTGAGTGTTGCATTTACCCCGGATCAGGTACAGGCGAACTGGATTTTTATCGATAGCATCCAGAATCGTAGTTATCAGGTTGATCAAAGCCGTGCGTATCAGCTTCAATTAGATCATGAATTAAATGAAATCAAACCGTTAAAGCAAACTGCCTAAGCTGCTTAGAGTTTAAATATCCGGGCCAATGCCCGGATATTTTTTTATAACATTTCATCCCTATAGCTATCAATATCCAGATGTTTGATCGTATTTGCAATACTGATGCTCATATTTTAGTAGCCGCGTATATAATCCGGCAAAGTGAATTAATTGCTGTTTTAGTTCGGCATACCGAGGATCATGGCTTGAATAAAAACGTAATTTTAGTCGTAGCAGGCAGGTTTTTTATAAGCCCAAAAACAGATTTTATGTAATGGGAACAAAAATCATGGCAGCCAAGGCCCAAGGAATTAAGAGCTTGGCTTTGTCCCTGATTCCGCGGATTTTAATTTGGGGATTTACGCATTGTTATGTGCATATCAACTCACCCATCAAAATAAGCCAAAAATTCTAATTATAGAATCAGTGGCTTAAACAGGATTCGGGTTAATTAAGATGTATGGTTTAATAAGTGCTGTTGTGCGATATACATGGGCTTATCCAAACTTGGTGTACATTGAATCCATGTTCCATCTGCTTGAAGCTCCCATGCACGGCGGTTATCTTGAAGATAATTCATTAAGCCATCTTGCAGAATTTGTTTACGAAGTTTTTTATCTTCGATTGGGAAACAGGTCTCGATGCGAGAGAATAAATTACGCCCCATCCAATCTGCACTGGCGCAATAAAGCTTGTTTTCGCCCTGATGGTAAAAATAATAAACCCGGGTATGTTCTAAAAAACGTCCCACAATTGAGCGGACTCGAATATTTTCAGAAAGCCCTTTCACCTGTGGGCGTAAGCAGCAAATTGAACGGACAATCAAATCGATTTGAACGCCCGCTTTAGATGCCCTATATAGGGCATCAATTAGTTGAGGTTCAGTTAAGGCATTTACTTTAATAATAATCTGCGCTTTTTTGCCTGCTTTGCTATTTTCAGTTTCAGTTTCGATGAGTTCAATCAATTGAGAATGCAGAGTAAATGGTGCATGAAAAAGTTTTTTCAATTTGACCATTTTCCCCATGCCTGTGAGCTCCTGAAAGACTTTATGGACATCTTCACAAATATCAGCATCACTGGTCAGTAGTCCATAATCAGTATAGATTTTGGCATTCATTGCATGATAGTTACCTGTGCCTAAATGAACATAACGTTTAATTTTGTCTATTTCACGACGCACGATCAGAATCATTTTGGCGTGGGTTTTATAGCCAACGATCCCATATACAACAACCGCCCCAGCTTCTTGTAATAGATTGGCAACTTCGATATTTGACTCTTCATCAAAGCGAGCACGTAATTCAATCACTGCTGTGACTTCCTTACCATTTCGTGCCGCTTCAGCAAGGACTTGCACAATTTCAGAATGTACACCACTCCGATAAAGGGTTTGTTTTATGGCTAACACATGTGGATCATGGGCTGCCTCTTTCAGTAGCTTAATGACCGGAGCGAAAGAGTGAAAAGGGTGATGTAATAAAACATCTCCGGTTTTTAATACCTCAAATATGGATTTTTTCCCATACAACACTTTCGGTAATTTTTGTACATGGGGAGGAAAACGTAACTCTGGCAAATTGAAGTTCGATATAAAGCGCGCCAGATTAAGCGGGCCGTCAATACGATAGAGTTGCTCTTGCTTAAGATCAAATTGTCCAAGTAAATAATCAATAATATTTTCAGGGCAATTTTTAGTCACCTCAAGTCTTACAGCCCGACCAAAGCGCCGTGAGGATAGTTCATCTTTTAAGGCAATTGCTAAGTCTTCAACATCTTCTGAGATAGTTAAATCTGCATTACGTGTGACCCGAAATTGATAACATCCAGTGGTGGTTACCCCTGGAAATAACTCATGAAGATGTTGCTGAATAATGGCTGAAAGTAGAATGTAGTGTTCATCCTCGCCAGAAATACTATTAGGTAACTTTACTAATCTAGGTAATGATCGTGGTGCGGGAACAATCGCCAAATCAATTTTTCGTCCAAATGCATCTTTACCTTCTAGGGTTACAATGAAATTTAGACTTTTATTCACTAGCCGAGGAAAGGGGTGGGCTGGATCTAAACTGATAGGTGTGACCACAGGTCGAACTTCATTATGGAAATAGTCCTTAATCCATTCTTTATGTTTTTCGAGGATGTCACCATACTGAATGAAATGAACACCATGTCCTTGCAGTTGTGGTAAGAGATTATAATTAAGTATTTTATACTGTTCTTCGACAGCTTCGTGTGCAAGTTTGGAAATGGTGGTGACTATATCTGAGAGGAGTGAGTTATCTGGACGAGCTCTAGCATGATCTGAAAGTTCAATTTGTTGCATTAAACTGGCAACTCGTATTTCAAAAAACTCATCCAGATTACTTGAAAAAATAATTAAAAAATTTAATCGTTCAAGTAAAGGGTATTCAGTATCTTTCGCCTGTGCCAACACCCGCTTATGAAACTCAAATAGTGAGAGCTCTCTATTTATATACTTTTTTAACGGATGTGATGAAGAGTTTGAAGACACATTTAAGGTAGTCATTTATGGCTCTTATAAAGTCAGATTGCAGCGCTGAAGGAAGCTAATAGAAAATTCTTTAAAGCCTTTGAAAGAGGTTAATTGACTCTTTGTAAATAAAAAAATGACTAATTCTGTAGAAAGGCTAAGAATTAAACTTTATTCAACTAAGTATTCTGTGACTGTTTCATGACATATTTATGACATCGTACTGTATTGTTATTTCATCTGGGTAATATTCAGACTTTTATCTGAATTTAGAAGAAAAGGGGCAACGTTGATTTAAACCGGGACAACTTGGGGGCTTAATGAGAAAAATTCTAGAAAAGCGATTTCACTAAAACTGTCATCAGTTATTCATAGTGATGTCATGTATAAAAACTAAGCTATTTTGAATTTTAACAACTGTTCAAAATCATTATGAATATAAAACCAAAAATATTGAGTTTAAGTTTAATACTTATGGGGTGCTCGTTTTCTGCACATGCACAATTAATGTTTAGTCAGTATATAGATGGTACATCTAATAAAAAGGGTTTGGAAATCTATAACCCTGACAGTTTAACAGTGAACTTAGCTGATTATGAGATTCAACAATTTACTAATGGTTCAACCACGAAATCTGCGACTTTTCAATTAGAAGGTTCATTGGCAAGTAAAGCAAAATACATTATTGGTCGAACAGAGTTGCAGGCAGTAATTGGTAATAAAGTCAATCAAGTGGCAGGACTTGCATTTAATGGAGATGATACCTTGGTCCTGTTTTATAAAGGTACTCCAATAGACCGTTTTGGTCGTGTGGGAGAGGATCCAGGTACTGGTTGGGGAGTGGGTTTTAGTAGTTATCAAAATAGTTTGTCACGTACTAAAACTTCAAATAATGTAACTTCAATTGATCCTGCAACAGCATTTGAGTTAGAAAGCGAATGGTCTAAATGGTCTGATCGAAATGAGTTTTCCCAGTATTTAGATACAAGCGCGCCTATAACCTCCCCCGTTACTCCTATCAGTTGTAATACAGCAGATACGGCGATTGCGGACCTACAATCTGCCGCAGAAAATCAACCATATGTTGTTCGTGGTGTTATTACCGCAGACTACCGTTATGACAATGGTTTTTCTGGTTTTTATATACAAACGCCCGATAGTAAAGCCAAATCCAATTTAAGTAATGCTATTTTTGTCTATCTTCCTGCAAGTAGTAAAATCACTGGAGGAAAAGTAGGTGAAGAGGTTATTTTAAAAGGTCGTTTAACCTCATATCAAAACCAACTCCAAATAGATCAACTTGATCAAAATATTCAAACCTGTCATACACAAGCATCCAATACAGTCACGGCACAGGCACTTAATTTACCGTTTACCAGTTTGACGGAGATAGCAGGAAATGTACCTAAACGCTATCAAGGGATGCTGGTTAAAATCCCACAAACTTTAACGATAAGTGAAAATTACAATTACGGTCGTTATGGTGAGCTATCTTTAAGTTTAGGTCGCTTGTATATTCCAACTAATCTATATCCTGCAAAATCTGCTGAAGCAGTTGCATTAGCCCAGCAAAATCTGCTTTCTAAAATTATCTTGGATGATGGCTATAATAATCAAAATAGAACACCATTACTTCCGCAAAACTTCAATGCCATAAATACATTAAGAACAGGTTCTGAACTGAAAAATGTTGAGGGGATTTTAGAATATCGTTTTAATGCATGGCGAATTCAACCGATACAGGGGAAGGTACAACCTGAAATTATCAAGGATACTAATTTACGTCCTTCAACGGTGATTCCAAAAGATGTTAAACAAATTCGCGCTGCGGCTTTTAATGTCTTAAATTATGATAATGGTTCAGAAAAAGGTTTCCCAACAGAACGTGGTGCAAGCTCAGAAACTGAGTTTAAGAAGCAACATCAAAAAATTGTCAGTGCTTTAAAAACAATTGATGCCGATGTGTATGGGTTAATGGAAATCGCAAATAATGGTTTTGATGATAAAAGTGCAGTGGCATACTTATCGCAAGCCTTAGGTGCAGACTGGAAATATGTCATTCCAACCCAAATGACAAAATTAGGTACAGATGCAATTGCAGTTGCGATTATCTATAACAGTAAGCGCGTAAAACCTGTAGGTGAGCCTGCAGTTTATGATGATCAGACTGAAAAGAACCGTGTCACCATGGCGCAAAGTTTCCAATCTGTAAATGGTGGAAAAATATTTACGATAGTACCCAATCACTTAAAGTCGAAAGGCAGTTGTCCTACCGATAAAACTCTGGCCGATGCTGATCAGGGTGATGGTCAAGGTTGCTGGAATGCAACACGTTTAACTGCAGTACAAGAACTTATGCAGTGGATTGCAAAAAATCCAACACAAGTGGCTAAACCAAATTATTTGCTGGTCGGTGATATGAATAGTTATGCTAAAGAAGATCCGATTTTAGCATTAGAAAAAGCCAATTATAAAGTCTTGCTCAATGACGAAAAAATTGGACAAGGTAAAACAGCCTATAGTTATGTATTTGGTGTTGCAAGTGATGCCAATGGCAATGGGGGCGCAGGAAACCTAGACCATGCAATTGCTGATGCAGACTTATATCCAATGGTGAAACGCGCTTTTGCTTGGCACATCAATGCTGATGAGCCGACGGCCTTAGACTATAACGAAGAATATAAAACAGATGAGCAAATTGCAGCATTCTATAGCGATGATGCATTCCGTTCTTCCGATCATGATCCTGTAATTGTTGATATGGATTTAAACGAAAATATATCGAGTAATCCTGATACAGGAAAAATAAGCGGTGGCAGCATGGGGATCTGGTCAATGTTAACCTTAACGGGCCTCGTTTTAGTTTCCATGATACGCAGACGTAAATTTTGATATGAGTTCATCGACTGTAAATTAAGAAAACTGACGAAATAAATTTAATCTAAGAGATGGATCCGGAAATTTGA
>NZ_DJBE01000060.1:59216-65502 GCF_002429925.1 Acinetobacter sp. UBA5984 | reverse complement strand
TCAATGAAACGGAATGAGTTCAGGTTTTTCAATTCACAACGTGTACCGAATGGTTGACCCGGACGACGTAAAGACACGTTACAGTCCGCACGGAACGAACCTTCTGCCATGTTACCGTCAGAAATACCTAACCAGCGTACCAGCGTGTGAATCGCTTTAATATAAGCAACAGCTTCTTCAACCGAACGCATATCCGGTTCAGATACGATCTCAAGCAGAGGAGTACCGGCACGGTTCAAGTCGATGCCTGACATGCCTTCAAACTGGTCATGGATTGATTTACCTGCATCTTCCTCAAGGTGTGCACGCGTTACGCCAATGCGTTTTACTGTGCCATCTTCAAGCTGGATGTCGATATGACCCAAGCCCACAATCGGGTTGTCCATCTGACTGATCTGATAGCCTTTTGGAGAATCCGGATAGAAATAGTTTTTACGCGCAAATACTGAAGCCTGGTCGATATACGCATCGATACCCAGACCAAAGCGAATCGCAAGATCAACCACTTCTTTGTTTAATACTGGCAATACGCCCGGCATAGCCAAATCTACAAGGCTCGCCTGAGTGTTTGGATCATTACCAAACTCGGTAGAAGAACCAGAGAAAATTTTTGATTTCGTCGCAAGCTGAGTGTGAATCTCGATACCAATAACGACTTCCCAACCGTCAATCAGGTTAGATTTTGGTTTAGCAGCGTTTTTAGCCATTATGCATTCTCCTCAGCAATTGCAGCGCGTTTAGTATGCCAATCGGTTGCTTGTTGATACTGATGTACCACAGACAACAATTGAGATTCTGACCAGTAGTTACCAATCAACTGTAAGCCAACTGGCAAGTTGTCTTTGTCAAAACCAACAGGCGCGTTAATCGCAGGAAGACCTGCAAGGTTTACCGCGATGGTATAGATGTCACCTAGGTACATTTCAACCGGAGACAGGTTTGCACCGATACGGTATGCAGTAGTTGGTGCAGAAGGGGCAGCGATGACGTCTACAGATTCAAATGCTTTTAAGAAATCTTGCTGGATTAAACGACGTACTTTTTGTGCTTTCACATAATAAGCATCGTAATAACCAGCAGACAGAGCATAAGTACCGATCAGGATACGACGCTGAACTTCAGCACCGAACCCTTCTGAACGGGAACGTTTGTAAAGGTCGAGAAGATCTTTTGGCTCTTCACAACGGTAGCCATAACGTACGCCGTCATAACGAGACAGGTTAGAAGATGCTTCAGCCGGTGCGATCAGATAGTAAGTTGGAACATAAGCTTCTGTCATGTTGAGATCAATCTCAACCAGAGTTGCACCCATTTCTTCCAGTTTTTTCAGTGATTCTTCAACACGTGCTTTCACGTCTGCATCCAGACCTTCAACATTGAAGTACTGTTTTGGAATACCAATGCGCAGACCTTTTACAGAAGTCCCGTTCAGGTTTGCCACATAGTCATCAACATCTTTATCCATTGATGTTGAGTCTTTGGCATCATGACCAGCCATCACATTCATCAGGTAAGCACAGTCTTCAGCTGAACGTGCCATTGGGCCGCCTTGGTCTAGAGATGATGCATACGCGATCATACCGAAACGTGATACACGGCCATAAGTCGGTTTCAGACCAGTCAGACCACAAAAAGAAGCCGGCTGACGGATTGAACCACCGGTATCNNTCCATGTTCACTTTACCAAGTGTGACTAAGCCCGCAGCTTTACCTTTCGCTACAACGGTCGCGTCGTAAGGAGAGATAAAATTGTCCAGCATTTTAGAACCGGCAGTGGTTTTAATGCCTTGGGTACAGAAAATATCTTTATGTGCAATGGGCACACCAGTGAGGGCGGTGGCGTTGCCTGCTTTGATTGCAGCATCGGCAGCATCAGCTTGAGCCAATGCCTGTTCAGCAGTCACGGTCACATAAGCTTTGACCTGAGCATCAATTTTTTCGATGCGTTTTAAATAGTGTTGAGTCAATTCGCGGGATGAAAATTGAGCATTTGCCAAACCTTCAGTCAGTTCACGAATGGATAAGCGGTGTAAATCTGTCATGAGAAATAATTCTTTACGTTTAATTTAATAAAAAGAATGAACTGGGTAATAATTACTCAATCACGCGAGGGACGAGATACAAACCGTCCTGTACAGCAGGTGCAACTGCTTGGTATTCCTCACGATGATTACTTTCCGACACGACATCTTCACGTAAAGGCTGTGGGTGGTCGAAAGGGCTTTTCAGTGGTTCAACACCGTCAGTATCGATGCCTTTCAGGGTTTCCATCATGCCTAAAATTTTATTTAAACTTTGAGCATATTCAGCAGATTGCGTATCATTAAGAGATAACCTTGCGAGGTTGGCAATAGCTGAAACTGTTTCTGCATTTAAATCTGCAGAAGACTGTGCATCCGATGTAGACATAATATTACCTAATCAGTATTAAAAAAAATTCAAATTATCATGCGTTATGATAAGCGATTGACTTGTCCAAATCATCACATTTAGTTAAAGTGGCCACCTTGCGTCCATATAAAGTTTAACTGAGAACGTCCCCGTGATTCTAAAACGACTAATAGGCTTGTTTTCGCCAGATCTCGCTATTGATTTAGGTACTGCAAATACACTTATTTATGCGCCAGGACGAGGCATTATATTAAATGAACCGACGGTTGTAGCCATCCGTCACAGTGGTTCACATAAAATTGTTGCTGCCGTAGGTCTTGACGCGAAACAAATGCTTGGTCGTACCCCAGCAAATATTTCTGCAATCCGTCCGATGAAAGACGGTGTAATTGCGGATTTCGAAGTGACTGAAACCATGTTAAATCAGTTCATTGGTAAGGTACACGAAAAACGTTTATTCCCGCCAGCGCCACGCGTGGTGGTTTGCGTGCCATGTAAATCGACACTGGTTGAACGCCGTGCGATCCGTGAAGCAGTTTATAATGCGGGTGCACGTGAAGTACGTCTGATTGAAGAACCGATGGCTGCTGCAATTGGTGCAGGCATGCCGGTTGAGCAGGCGTGTGGTTCGATGGTTGTTGATGTGGGCGGCGGTACAACTGAGATTGCAGTAATTTCATTGCAGGGCTGTGTATATGCAGACTCGCTGCGTATTGGCGGTGATGTATTTGACGAACAGATCATCAACTACGTACGTAAGGCACATGGTTGCGTGATCGGTGAAACTACAGCTGAAGTGATCAAAAAAGAAGTCGGCATGGCACTTCCAGATGAAGGTGCAAAACCGCTGGAAATTGAAGTCCGTGGCCGTAACCTGGCTGAAGGTGTGCCTCGTGCGATTGTGGTGAACTCGGATGAAGTCACTCAAGCGATTTCTGATCCACTACAAAACATCGTGTCTGCGGTGAAATCTGCATTGGAACAAACACCTCCTGAACTGTCTTCTGACATCGCTGAACGCGGGATCGTATTGACTGGTGGTGGTGCATTGTTGCGTAACCTGGACAAGCTGCTTGCCAAAGAAACAGGTCTGCCTGTTGTGGTTGCTGAAGATCCACTGTCTTGTGTGACTCGTGGTGGCGGTAAGGTACTCGAATTCTTCGACAATCCAAATCATGACATGTTATTTGTAGGCTAAGACAAGGATTCGGCGGGTGCAAGCACATCTGTTTTCTCGACAACCGCCATCTTTTCGCTCTTTTATCATTGCACTGATAACATGTCTGGTGGTGCTGTTCTTTGACTGGCGCATGCCACATGTTGTTCAACCTGCAAGGGATGTCTTGTACGCGGCCTATAATCCCATTTATGCCGTGGCCAGCTATCCGGTACTGTCGCGAGAATGGCTGAATCAACAAACCAAATCTGAAGCACAACTGCGTCGTGAAAATACCGCGATGCAGGCTGAGCTATTGCAGGCGCAAGTTCGCCTACAAAAAATTGCAGAGCTTTCTGCAGAAAATACCCGTTTGCGCGGTCTTTTAGATACCCCTCTGATTCTTGATGGACGTATGGAAATTGCTGAGGTGATTGGTACCGATGCTGATCCGCTACGCCATATCATCGTGATCAACCGTGGTTCCAATAACAAGCTGAAAGTCGGTCAGACCGTACTGGATGACATGGGGATTATGGGGCAGATTATTGATGTCTATCCGCATAGTAGCCGGGTCATGCTGCTCTCTGATAAAGAACACTCCTTGTCTGTACGTCTGGAACATACCGGCATGCGTGCCATTGTCTCGGGGACCGGAGATCTGGGACGCCTGAAAATGGAATATGTACCGACCAGCGCCAATATCAAAGTTGGTGAAAAAGTTTACAGTTCAGGTCTGGGACAGCATTTTCCGGCAGGTTATCTGGTGGGAACAGTATCCAATGTGAAACGGCATAATTCAGGGGAATTTGCCCAGATTGATGTTACTCCAGCGGCACAGTTGGCCGGTGGTCATCATGTCGTCGTGCTGTTCTCTGACTCATTAGCGATGGAGCAACCGCATGTCACTCGCTAAGATGCGACCTAAAACACATCGTGATCCTTTATTTGCCATTGTCATTTCGGTGATTGTGGCTTCCGTTCTCTCAGTCTATCCACTGTCTTACGAGACCTCGGGATGGCGTCCATTATTTATGTTAATGGTCATGCTGTTCTGGGTATTGTGTCAGCCGACCTGGTGTGGAATCTGGTTTGCATTTGCTACCGGGATCTTGATTGATTTACTGCTTGATGCGCCTTTAGGTCTCAATGCACTTAGCTTTATCATCATTGCTTTTGTGGCACGTTTCTTGACCCGTGAGCGCCGTATTCTGACCTTTGCTAATTTATGGGTCATCACAGCAATTGCGATTCTGGCACATTTGATGATTATCTTTTTTGCCCAGATTTCGACCGGCGTACAATTCTCATTTGCACGACATTGGATTCCCATGCTGACTAGTGTCATCATATGGCCAGTGCTTTATTACTTTTTGAGAAAATGGCGCATTTAATCCTCGCTTCCAGCTCACCTCGACGCCGTGAACTTTTGCAGCAACTCGGGCTGAGCTTTGAGATCTGTAGCCCAGATGTAGACGAATCTGTACTGGAAAATGAATCCATTGCAGCCTATGTCGAACGTCTGGCGCAAGTCAAAGCGGAAGCGGTGGCCAAGCTGTATCCGGATGCCATTATTATTGCTGCGGATACCAGTTTAGGGGTTAATAATGAAATTTTGGGGAAACCTGAATCTAAACAGCATGCCTTTGAAATGTGGGAAAAAATTTCAGGAAGATGGCATGATGTGTATACTGGGGTGTGCGTCCGCACAAAAGAAGAAAAATACAGTATAGTAGTCCGTACACAGGTTGAATTTCAGCCACTAAATAGCCATGATATGGAAAGTTACTGGGCAACAGGTGAGCCGCTTGGGAAAGCAGGCGCCTATGCAATACAGGGAATTGCAGCGCGTTATATTCCAAGAATAGAAGGTAGTTATTCGAATGTAGTGGGTTTGCCACTATATGAAACAGTACAGTTATTGCAGACGGTTAAGGCACTAAATTAACTGCTGAAAAAGAATTCTTATAATGTTTTGAGTGTTGTTATGTCTGACGAGTTGTTGATTAACGTCACACCGATGGAATGTCGGGTGGCGTTGATTGAAAACGGCACGGTGAATGAACTGTTTGTCGAGCGTACGGCCAAGCGCGGATTGGTCGGGAATATCTATAAAGGGAAAGTGGTCCGGGTCTTGCCGGGCATGCAGGCCGCTTTTGTCGATATTGGTCTGTCCAGAACGGCATTTTTGCATATCAATGACATGGTCTGGCCACGTAACCAGCCAACGCCGAATGTATTCGAGCTGTTGCAACCGGGTTTGATTCTCACTGTTCAGGTGATGAAAGATATGCTCGGCACCAAGGGCGCACGTCTATCTACTGATCTTTCTATTCCTTCACGTTATTTGGTCCTGATGCCATATGGCAATCATATTGGTGTATCGCAGCGGATTGAATCCGAAGATGAACGCAATCGTTTACGCTCGATCATTGAGCGTATTCAGGCAGAACACAAGTTGCCTGGCTCCGTGATTGTCCGTACTGCTGCGGATGGCATTGAAGAAGAAGCGATTGCACAGGATATGGCTTATTTGGCTAAACTCTGGGAATACATTCAGCGTAAACAAAAAGTCATTGCAGTGCCTTCATTGATCTTTGAAGAGCTGCCTTTGCCACAGCGTGTTATTCGTGATCTTGCCAATGAAGAAACCGAAAAGATTTATATCGATTCACGCGAAATTCACGGCAAGCTGAAAGAGTTTGTGGATGAGTTCGTGCCGAATATGAAAGACCGTTT
>NZ_DJBE01000060.1:0-59211 GCF_002429925.1 Acinetobacter sp. UBA5984 | reverse complement strand
TTTAAAACCAATATGGAAGCCACACAGGTCATTGCACGTCAGCTGCGTCTGCGTAATCTGGGCGGTATTATCATCATCGACTTCATTGACATGCAGGAAGCCCAGCACCGTGAAGAGGTGATGAACCAGTTTGTGAAAATGCTGGAACGTGATCATGCCAAAACCAAGATCACCCAGGTGTCTGAACTGGGGCTAGTAGAGATGACGCGTAAGCGTACCCGTGAGTCTTTGGAACACTTGTTATGCGAGTCCTGTCCGACCTGTCAGGGACGTGGATATGTGAAAACAGCAGAATCAGTGTGTTACGAAATCTTTCGGGAAATCTTGCGCTATGCTCGCGCTTATGAATCACAAAGTGGCTTTACTGTTGTTGCCCATCCGGCAGTGATTGATCGGCTGTTAACTGCAGAAGCCCCGGCTGTGGCGGATCTGGAACACTTTATTAATCGTGTAATTAAATTCCAGGTCGAAAATTTATACACGCAAGAGCAATACGATATCATCCTCAGCTGAAATTGTAACAGAATATCGTTAAACACTTGTTACATCTGAAATTTTACAACTCTACTGATATTTACAATACTAGAAACATCAAATTAGCCAAAGCCTTTCTCCCAGTTCTAGGCTTAGCAAAAGGAGTCTATGATGAGTATGAGTAAAGTTGTAATCAATAAAAGCTTGAAACACGTATTAGAACCAAAGGCTGTGCATGCAGGATATATTGTGGATGAACGCGGGAATGAAGTTCAGATTACAGCTTCTATGATTCGCTCTGTCTGCCATCAGTTGTTAAAACAATGTCGTACTATTAAAAGTTAATTAAACCAAAATAGATTGCAGTTGTATGAATTTCATTCAAACTGTAAAAAGAATAAAATAAAGGGGCCTAAAATGTCCCTTTATTTTTTACTAAATGATTAGCAAAAGTGCTCACACATTTTTTAGCAGTCCATTGCCAGATTTTATTCATCCGCGGCTAACTGACCGCTTTCAACTTTGGGACGGGTTCACCATCTACAATCCATTCGAAGCGCTGAATTTCTTCTTCAAGATGAGTCAACAGATTCTGCATTTTGGGTAGAGCATTACGGCAAGCGGTAAGACCGACTTCAAGCTTGTCCATATAACTGGTCATGGTGATATTCAGTGCTTGTCCATCCAGTACAATCGAAGCCGGATATAAGGCTTCCAANNGGCACCATCGCAATCAATGGTTTTTTCGGCAAAGCATTTTGTGTGAGTAAATATTCGCGTAAGGCACCTGAACAGATCGCCAGCACGATATCATTAATGGTTACACCTAAAGCTTTGGAAATATGACGCAGACGTGAGAACTCAAAAGATTGGGCTGCGAAACGACGTGAGGCACTAACACGCTGATTTAAAATCGAACTTGGCGCCTGAAAGCTGGATACATAATCCGGATTACGCCCCATATCTTTCAGTACGGTTTGCGATAATTCATAAGCCACTCGTGGTGTACATTCCAGCTGTCCTTTAATCGCCTGTAGAACATTCTTCATGCGGCTGACTTTCGGCGCTTTCAGACGTTTTGCTCGTGGGCCTTCTACACACCAAGGTGGCACAATACTTTTCGCATGTGGATCATGAGAAAGTGATTTTTCTACCAGACGCATGCCTGCAATACCATCTACCATCGCATGGTGAATCTTGAAGTACATGGCAAAACGATTGCCTTCAATGCCTTCAATAATATGACAGGTCCATAGTGGTTTAGCGCGGTCAATTAGTGCACTGTGTTCTTGGGAAATATAAGTCAGCAGCTCGCGGATACGCCCAGGCTTCGGTAAGGCAATATGACGAAAATGATGATCTAAATCAAACTCTTCATCTTCATCCCAAAATAAACCGTTTAAATAGTTATTAAATGGAGGAATCGGTGAGGATTTGGAATTACGAATATCAGTCACCAGATCCTGGATAAAAGAGGCTGGTGCATTGTCAGGAATTTGAAACAAAAATAACCCGCCTACATGCATAGGCTGCTGCCGTTTCTCTAAAGACAAAAAAATAAAGTCAATCGGATGTAATGGACGCATAGCGTAGATTGCCTCACTGCATTTTCTTCAGCTGCTCATGTATAAGCAACCTTGTTAGAATTATTGGTATCACATTACAAAGTATAGCGATTTTGTCGCATAAAGGTACTGATTTTTCTGTACCCGATTGGTTCACAAAAAAACCACCCGACGAACGGATGGTTTTTTAAGACTATTTTTTCAAGTTGCCGGCATGCAAGCCACATTCTTTATGGGTGGCTTCTTCCCACCACCAGCGTCCTTCGCGTTCATGCTGATTTGGCAGCACAGGGCGGGTACAAGGTTCACAACCAATCGAGATGAAACCTTTTTCATGCAATGGATTGTATGGAATTTCCATCATACGGATATAATTCCACACATCTGCACTAGACCAGTTGGCAAGGGGATTATATTTAATCAGCTGTTTGCCTGGACCAGAAAAACCTTCATCAGATTGAACCACTGGAATGTCATTACGTGTTCCCGGGCTTTGGTCTTTACGCTGACCGGTAATCCAGCCATCTAAAGTTGCCAGTTTTTTGCGTAAAGGTTGCACCTTGCGGATTCCGCAACATTCCTGATGGCCGTCACGGTAGAAACTGAACAAACCTTTTTCAGTCATCAGTTGTTGAATCGCCTCTGTTTCCGGGAAGCAGATTTCGATATCAATATTATAGTGCTGGCGAACCTTTTCAATAAATTGATAAGTCTCAGCATGCAGACGCCCTGTATCTAGGCTAAATACCCGGAAAGGTTTACCTAAATNNTGGTCGAGAGCAAGCGCTAAAATTTCACTTGGTGATTTATCCGCATATTCAGATGCGAACGCATCTACCATAGCAATAGTGGGGATTTTGGTCATATGAGTCCTGGCAACATAGGCTTGGAAATGACGTGGCCTATATGAATTTATTTCAGATTTATTCTATTTTAATAGAAATGCCCAAAGCTACTTATCACTAAAAAATAAATACTTATGAAAAAAACAGATTTAAAAAAGAACAGTGCAAAATCTTTTTCTTCAGCTATGATAGGGCAAAATTTTTTCAATACAATTGAGGGGGATGCTTCATGGAAGTCGTATGTCTAGATCTAGAGGGCGTTTTGGTTCCAGAAATCTGGATTAATTTTGCTAAAAAAACAGGTATTAAAGAGCTCGAAGCAACGACACGTGATATTCCTGACTATGATGTGTTGATGACCCAGCGTTTGAATATTTTAAAACAGCATGGTTTAGGTCTAAATGATATCCAAGCCGTGATTGCGGATATGGGACCATTTGAAGGCGCTAAAGAATTTGTAGAATGGGTAAGTACTCATTTTCAGCTGATTATTCTGTCTGATACTTTCTATGAATTTGCTCATCCTTTAATGAAGCAATTAGGCTGGCCAACGATTTTCTGTCATAAGCTGGAAACTGATGAAGAGGGCATGATCACTGCTTATAAACTTCGTCAGCCGGACCAAAAACGTCAAGCCGTAAAAGCATTACATGGCTTGAACTTCCGTGTGATTGCAGCAGGAGATTCTTATAATGATACCACGATGCTAGGTGAAGCAGATCATGGTTTCCTATTTGATGCGCCTGAAAATGTGATTGCTGAATTCCCGCAATTCCCGCCAATTCGTGGTTATGATGCGTTAAAAGAAGCCATTCGTAATGCTTCAGTACGTGATATTCCAGCT
This sequence comes from Acinetobacter sp. UBA5984, assembly GCF_002429925.1. Lineage (NCBI taxonomy): Bacteria > Pseudomonadati > Pseudomonadota > Gammaproteobacteria > Moraxellales > Moraxellaceae > Acinetobacter > Acinetobacter sp. UBA5984. The sequence continues at coordinate 55,483 of NZ_DJBE01000060.1, read as the reverse complement.
TAATATTTAAGTGTATGTAATAAAAGAAAGGGCGCTTATAGCGCCCTTTCTTGTTGAATACTAATTTTTTAACGCAATTAGAAACGGTAGCCGATTTTTAAGCCATAACCCATGGCATGGTTGTCTTCAAAATCACCTACAATAGTGCCACCAGTTTGTGCTTGGGCATCGCCTAACCAGAAATATTTTACGCCAGCCTGAATAAAGTAGTTCTCAGCAGGGCTATATTGGGCACCTAAGCCTACGTTCCAGTAACCTTCAGTTGGACCTAAAGTCGTTACAGGGTTGCCTGCACCTGAGTCATAACCTACAGAAGCTGAACCTGACCATTTATTATTGAATTTGCGACCTACACCGACTGTTGCTGACCATTGATCATCAGAGTAATCGATCAGATTTTGTGCTTTTCCTTTTGCCAAGGCTGAAGCTTGAGCGAGTAAAGATGGTGTCACAGCAAATTGGTCCCAATGAACCCAACGAAGATTTGCAAAAGCAATAGTATTTTGAGCGATACCTGACTGTAGATCAATATTTACCGACTGAGGTGTAACCGCCTCAACAGTGCTTTCTCTTTCACCTAAAGTCGCCAATAATGGTTTTGCTGGACTTAAAGGATGACCTGCATCAGGAAGTTGTTGTCCTAAAAGAGCTAAATCAGACTGTTCAGAAGATTTTGCTTTATGCTTAATTTCTGAACGATAGGTAACAGAAGCTTTTAATGCAATTTCAGGAATTTGATAAGCAAATCCAGCAAGCCATCCAAAGGCTTCTTCTTGTTTAAGCTGAATGTTATAGCCACTTAATAAAGAATAAGCACCCCCCCGTAATTTAATATCAGCCTCAACAGTTTGCCACACTGGACCAGCATAGAAATTCCAGTTTTCTGTAGGTTGATAACCAATGAGGGCAGTTAAATTATGTGTGTCAACATCAACTGATGTACCTTCTACACCATTACCAAAAGAACCAGCAGTTTCAGCGTATGTTGCATCTGCTCCAAAAGGTTGATCATAGATCAAGCCTAAAGAAATTTTGTCTGTTGCTTGAACTTTAATTGCAGCAGAGGGGAAATAGTAATCTTCCCCCATGTCGTTAATTTTTTCACCTTCAAAAGCAGATACTTTAGATGTCCCTTTTACAGTGGGATCTAGAACAGAAATTCCTGCTTCTGCATAGTTGCCAGGTTGTAAAAAAGCCTGAATAGACTGACCTGAACGATCTAAACCAGCAGCGAATACCAGAGAAGTAGGCAGGCTAGAAAGAAGAATAGCGATAGAAATTGGCTTAAGCTTCATGGCTCATCCTTGACAATGTTGTATAAATATTAATGAAAGTTGTGGAAAAGTAACACAAATTTAAAAAGAGTAAATGCTCCACTTGTCCAAGAAATGAACTATGGCGGTTATAAAAAATGATTGCTTAGAGTATTTATACTATATTTTGTTGATTAACTTAATGAAAATAAACAAATAATGATTTTTATTAAAATATATTCAAAAATGAATTTAGGCAAAATTTGAGTGGTGATAAAAGCATCGAATAGTATACAGGTGTATAAAAATATAATTGGGATGATAAAAACCACCCGAAGGTGGTCTTTATTAATTATCAGGAATTAGAAGCGATAGCCCATTTTTAAGCCATAACCTAAAGCATGGTTATCTTCAAATTGTGCTACAGAGCTTCCTGTACCAAACATTGATGCAGGTTGAGCTTTAGCATCACCTAACCAGAAGTACTTCACACCACCAGCGATAAAGTAATTTGGAGCAGGTGAGAATTGCAGACCTAGGCCAACGTTCCAGTAACCTTCAGTTGGACCTAAAGTTGAAACAGGGTTGCCTGCACCTGAATCCCAACCTACAGAGACATTACCTGCCCATTTTTCATTAAATTTACGGCCTACACCTACAGTAGCTGACCATTGATCATCTGTATAACCCACTAAGTCAAAACCATTTGGATTATCTGGGGTTAAGCCTGCAGCACCTAAAGCTTCTGAAACTGTGCCAAACTGTTCAGGACGAATTGAAAAATCTTCCCAGTTTACCCAACGTACATTAGCAAAAGCGACTGTGTCAGCCATGATACCAGTTTGGAAATCAAGGTTTACAGATTGTGGAGTTGTAATTTTGGTAGTAGTATTTTCGTTATATACTGCACCTGGTCCAGGAACTAAACCAGTTAAAATTAAGCTTGTACCATATTCATTCGTTGCTGCTTCGTGATCAATTTCAGAACGATACGTTAAAGATGCTTTTAATGCGATTTCAGGAATTTGGTAAGCTAAACCTGCAATCCAGCCTACTGCAGAATCTTCTTTCATATCTGCATTATATTGGCCTAATGCAATAGTAGAACCGTATGCGGTACCACGTAGTTGAACATTCCCTTTAACGGTCTGGTATACCGCACCACCATATAGATTCCAGTTTTCAGTTGGTTGGAAACCTAATAGGAACGTTAAATTTTCGGTTGTAACTTCTACTTCAGTTGCTTCTTGGCCATCATGGAATAAGCCCTGTCCAGCAAATAATGCAGCTGGAAGCCCCAAGCCTGCTAATGCTGGGTTTGCTCCAGCATCACCAACTGAATAGGCTGCATCAGCACCAAAAGGTTGATCGTATAAAAGACCCACTGATAATTTATCAGCTACTTGAAACTTTAATGCTGCACTTGGGAAGTAATAATCTTCGCCCATGTCTGATAGAGAGGTATTCTCAAGACCAGCTAATGCTGCAGGAATGGCAGCGTTAGGTGTATAACCTGCATTAGCTTTACCAGATACAGATGGATCTAAAACAGAAATACCTGCTTCAAAATAGTTACCAGGTTGTAGGAAGGCTGCAATAGATTGGCCTGAACGATCTAGTGCTGCTGCAAAAGCACCCGTCATTGGTACAGTTGCAAGAATCATTGCAGTAGTTAATGTTTTTAATTTCATTTACGTCTTTCCTTGAGGTACAAATTTATATCTAGCGTTGTTGTTTGCACTTATTAAATTCTTGGAGATTTCGGGTATTTATCCGCAATCATTTGTTACTCCATGTGACAAAAATAGCACAATTAAAATAAGAGTAAATGCTCTAGAAAAAACTAATTAGTCTAAAAAAGCACCAAAATAGAGTTTTTGCACCAAAAAATAGCCTTATTTTGAAATAAGTATTTGAAAGTAAAGTAAATAAAATAATGGAGAAAAAATGATTTTTTGTATAAAAAATATTCTAAAAATATGAAGATTAACGCTAATTTTTTGAAGTATAGATTACATTTTGAAAGGATGGTGCGCCCTGCGGGACTCGAACCCACGTCGGTCGCTTAGGAGGCAACTGCTCTATCCAGTTAAGCTAAGGGCGCAAAAAGAAGGCTATTGTACTGTAAAAATGCAAAAAAAAGTTATTGCCGAAACAATAACTTTAAAAATCATCGATTAAAAGATTTTTTGATTAATTCTTAGGGCGCAGTGCCTTAAACAGAATAAACATGATCACGACCCAGATCGGAAGCATCAGCACTGATTCTTTAAAACCTTGTGTCCACATGATGTAAAGAATGGTCGCAATGAAAGCTAAAACCAGAATATTACTTGCAGGTGACCACAATGCAGGGAAACTGGTCTTTTGTCCTAACTGCTTCATGCTTTGCATAAACTTGAAGTGAGTCAGGCTAATCATGGCCCAGTTCAGTACTAATGCACCTACCACCACATAAATCAGATGACTTAAGGCATCTTCAGGAACAAAGTAGTTTAGGAGTACACAGCCGAAAATCAGCAGGGCAGAGAACAGAACTGCAGGAATTGGCACCCCTTGTTTGTTCACGGTCTTGAAGATTTTAGGGGCATTACCTTGCTGCGCCAGACCATAGAGCATACGGCTATTGGCATACATACCACTGTTATAAACAGAAAGTGCAGCTGTCAGGATGATGAAGTTCAGCAGATGTGCTGCCCAGTCAATCCCCAGCTGGCTGAAGATCATCACAAACGGGCTTTTATCCAGGCCACCCAGTTCCAGTTGGTTCCAAGGCACTAAAGACAACAGGATTGTCAATGCACCTACATAGAACACCAGAATACGGAATACCACCTGATTAATCGCTTTTGGAATGGTTTTTTCTGGATTTTCAGCTTCTGCTGCTGCCATCCCGATCAGTTCAATCCCCCCGAAGGCAAACATCAGGAAGGCCAGCATATAGAATAAGCCTTCAAAGCCATTAGGGAAGAAACCACCCGCAGTCCAGAGGTTACTGAAAGAAGCCCCTGAAGATGCATCAGCGGTTAGGATCAGATAGAGACCAAAGACAATCATGGAAATGACTGCAGTCACTTTCACAATGGACAGCCAGAATTCTGATTCACCGTAAAATTTCACATTGCCGAGATTGACCAGCGTAATTACGATGAAGAAAAACAGGACTGAGGTCCAGGCAGGAATATGCGGCCACCAGTAATTAATATATTTTGCAACGGCGGTAAGTTCGGTCATGGCTACCAGGATATATAGGATCCAGTAGTTCCAACCCGCAAGGAAACCAGGGAATTTGCCCCAGTATTTATAAGCAAAATGGCTGAATGAACCTGCTACAGGTTCATGAACAATCATCTCACCCAATTGACGCATGATTAAGAATGCAATTAAGCCACCAATGGCATAGCCAAGAATAATAGAAGGACCCGCAGATTGGATCACCTGTGCGGAACCTAAGAATAAGCCTGTGCCAATTGCACCGCCCATGGCGATCAACTGAATATGACGGTTCTTTAAGCCACGCTGAAGTTGTGAAGACTCGTTATTCAAAGTGTTCAGCCCGACAATGTAAGAAATAGGTATAAAGATTGTAATGGAACAAAGATAAGAAGCCTAGAGCACCCGTCTGGATGAAATATTATTATCGTATTTATAAAAAAAATTATAAAAATAAATAGAATAAAAGATATGTGAATCAATATATTAATTTTATTGAAAATGTAACTGATGAGTTTGCTGTTTTTTTAACTCGACACAAATGCTGTTTTTTTATACTTAGGTCGGGCAAGGCAACTACTTGGCTTTAAACCAATTATACTCGTCTCACAAATATTCAATAATTTTGATCAGAATAAAGACAAGCCAGAGGAAGAAAGTATTCATGAGTTTCGCTGCCCAAATCAAAATCCTAGCCACTTATATGCGCGGAGGCACCAGTAAAGGGGTGTTCTTTAAACTGGACGATTTACCTGTTGCTGCACAACAGGCAGGCCGGATTCGGGACCAGTTATTATTAAGAGTGATCGGCAGCCCGGATCCATATGGCAAGCAGATTGATGGGATGGGCGGTGCCAGTTCAAGTACCAGCAAAACTGTGATTTTGTCTAAAAGTCAGCAAGAAAATCATGATGTAGATTATCTGTTTGGTCAGGTATCGATTGATCGACCTTTTGTGGACTGGAGTGGTAATTGTGGCAATCTGACTGCAGCAGTTGGGGCATTTGCGATCTCCAATGGTCTAGTCGATCCTGCACGTATTCCTGAAAATGGGCTGTCTACGGTGCGAATCTGGCAAGCGAATATTCAGAAAACCATTATTGCCCATGTACCGATGCAGAATGGTCAGGTTCAGGAACTAGGTGATTTTGAGCTGGATGGCGTAACTTTTCCAGCAGCCGAAGTGCAGATTGAATTTCTGGATCCTGCCGATGATGATGCCGAGGGCGGTTCAATGTTTCCGACTGGAAATTTAACCGATACGCTGGAAGTACCGAATATTGGCAGCTTTGAAGTGACGATGATTAATGCCGGGATCCCGACAGTTTTCTTAAAGGCAGAAGATCTGGGCTATAACGGTACTGAGTTACAGGACCATATCAATAATGATGCAGCCGCCTTGGTGAAGTTTGAAGCTATCCGAGCCTATGCTGCTCAACAGATGGGTCTGATTCAGGACATTAGTGAAGCTGTTACACGTCAGCATACGCCAAAGATTGCCTTTGTGGCTCCGCCAAAGACTTATACGTCCTCTAGTGGTAAGGAAGTCACTGAGGCAGATAGCGATATTCTGGTCCGTGCCTTATCGATGGGTAAATTGCATCATGCCATGATGGGGACAGCGGCTGTAGCGATTGGGACAGCGGCAGCAATTCCGGGAACCTTAGTCAATCGTGTTGCAGGTGGCGGAGAGCGTGAATCAGTTCGATTTGGTCATCCTTCCGGTACCTTAAGAGTGGGTGCGCAAGCAGTGCAGGAAAATGGGGAATGGAAAGTGAAAAAAGCCATTATGAGTCGTAGTGCTCGTGTGCTAATGGAAGGTTGGGTGCGTGTTCCTGCAGATGTTCTTTCTTAAAATTATTTCTTGAGAAAATTAGCCTAAGTAAAACCATCAGTTCTCTGGTGGTTTTTTTATTAAAAAAGATATTTCTGATTTGATTATTTTCAGTCTCTATACAGAATTATGAAACAACATTTGGATTTAAGACTGAAAATTCAAAGCAATTCTAGGTACAATACCTGATAACAGACAGGTACTTATAAACTTGTTATTTTATTATTCTGGCTACGTATTCGAGGCGAATGTGTCATCTATCACTGACGTATCAACCCATGCACTAACTCAAGCACAACAACGGATTCAACACGATTTAATGACTGCTTTGGAAGCCTTTTCCATTCCGGAACCGTTAAAGTCGGCAGTACATCATGCCGTAATGCTAGGAGGAAAGCGGGTACGTCCAGCACTCTGTTATGCCACTGCCGCGTTAAAACCAAATCAGAATAGTGCTGCGGTACGCCGTGCCGCAGTTGCGATCGAGTTTATTCATTGCTATTCACTGGCACATGATGATCTGCCATGTATGGATAATGACTTGTTACGTCGTGGTCAGCCCACCTGTCATGCTGCTTTTGGTGAAGATACGGCTCTTCTGGCGGGTGATATTTTGCAATCCATGGCGTTTGAAATTCTGGGTAGTCGTCTGTTTGACCAGGGGCCTGCAGTAGAGCCAGCGATTGTCTTGAAGCAGATACAGATTCTGGCGACTGCTTCCTCGAAAATGGTCAATGGTCAGGTACTGGATTTACAGGCCGAAGGCAAAAAAATTGATCAGGAAGCACTGGAAACCATTCACCGAAATAAAACCGGAGCCTTGATCAGTGCAGCGATTATGATGGCAGCGGTGACGATCTTTGAAGGGACTGATCTGGCCATTCCAAAACTGCGTGAATTCGGGCAAGCGATTGGTCTAGCTTTCCAGGTACAGGACGATATTTTGGATATTATTTCTGATACAGAAGTGCTGGGTAAAACGGCGGGCAAGGATGAACAAGTGGAGAAGTCAACTTATCCTGCATTGATGGGTTTACAGCAAGCCCAAGACTATGCACAGCAGTTACATGATCAGGCGATGACTGCACTGAATCATTTTGAAGGGCAAGTCGATGACCTGATGCAGATTACCCAGTTCCTGCTGACACGTAAAAGCTGATTTTAATAAACTAATCTTCCTGAAATCAGCTGAAAACGAGCATAAAAAAGAGGACTTAAAGTCCTCTTTTTGTTTTATATTAAATTATTTACTTTCGTTATACAGACGTTCTGCCTGTTCAAAGCGTGTCGTAATTTCAGCTGTTGGCGCTTTGCCTAAGAGACTTACAACTACAATCGCAATCCATGAACAGATAAAGCCTGGAATAATTTCATAGATGCCGGCTGGAATAAAGCCAAGACCGGTTGTACCAATGGTGTTTTTCCACAGAATCACCATACATGCACCAACGATCATGCCTACCAAAGCGCCATTCAAGGTCATACGTTTCCAGAACAGAGACAGAATAATCAATGGACCAAAAGCAGCCCCAAAACCTGCCCAGGCATACGCCACCAGACCCAGTACTTTAGATTCAGGATTACCAGCCATCCAGATCGCCAGTAAAGCAATGAGAAGCACCATCAAACGACCGACCCAAACCAGCTCTTTTTGTGAGGCATTTTTACGAAGGAATGATTTATAAAAGTCTTCAGTCAGGGTACTTGAACAAACCAGTAATTGACAGCTAAGCGTACTCATCACCGCGGCCAAAATTGCCGCCAGAACCACACCGGCAATCCATGGATTGAACAGGATTTTAGTCAGTTCCATAAACACGGTTTCAGGATTGGCATTCACCACAGCAGCGAGTTCCGGATGTTGCTGGAAATAGGCAATACCAAAGAAACCTGCGGCCACTGCACCACCCAAACAAAGTGTCATCCAGGTCATCCCGATACGGCGTGCATTCGGAATCGACTTCACTGAATCGGCTGCCATGAAACGCACTAAAATATGCGGCTGACCAAAATAACCCAAACCCCATGCCATTAGGGACAGGATTGCGATGGTACTCAGATCACCGACCAAGTTCATGGCCTGTGGACGTGCGGCTTCCAAAGCGAGCGTAACTTGGGACATATCTGAAAAAGTCAGAATGGTTACGATTGGCGTAAGGAGCAGCGCGAAGATCATTAGGGTTGCCTGAATGGTATCCGTCCAGCTGACTGCCAGGAAACCACCAATAAACACATAACTGATCGTTGCAATCGCACTGATCCAGAGTGCCGTACTATAAGACATGTCGAACATGCTTTCGAACAGACGCGCACCTGCCACCATGCCTGAAGCACAATAAATTGCAAAGAAAATCAGAATGACAAATGCAGAAACCACACGCAGCACTTTTTTCTGATCATTAAAGCGGTTCGAGAAATAGTCCGGTAGGGTTAGAGCATTGTGCTGGACTTCGGTATGTACCCGTAAACGGCCCGCAACCAGCAGCCAGTTTAGCCAGGCACCGATAATCAGACCAATCGCAATCCACATTTCAGACAGACCTGAAAGATAAATTGCGCCCGGCAAGCCCATCAGCAGCCAGCCACTCATGTCGGAAGCCCCTGCAGAAAGTGCAGTTACGAAACTACCTAAACGTCGGCCCCCTAAGATGTAATCAGAAAAGTTGTTTGTCGCACGGTATGCCATCAGGCCAATCACGACCATGCCGACAATATAAAAAAGAAAGGTAATTAAGGTTGGATTTAGGGAGCTCATACGGTATCCATTTTTAAGTTGGACAGTAGATCGAAACAAGGATTATGACAGATGCGAAAGACTTTAATCCGAAAGCCAAGCACCATCGAATCCAGAGGATTTCAAAAATAAACGCGAAATTTAACCATAAATTCACAATCTTTGCTGAGATTTTCTTATTTTGAAAGAAAATAGGCAACCAATTGGCTGCCTATTGTGAAGTATCTCTGAAATTTAGTGACGTCCCATCACACCGCGGATGGTATTCAGCACATCGGCAGGCAAGACCACAGTCTTGGCATTTGGAGACTTGGCCATATCCTGCATGGCTTTGACATATTGTTCACCCAACAGATAAGCCACAGGAATTTCCTTATCGCCAATTGCCTGACTCACCATATCAATCGCACGCTGTGAAGATTCTGCCAGTACGACTTGTGCTTCTGCATCACGACGTGACGCTTCCAGACGACCATCAGCTTCCAGAATAGCGGCCTGTTTTTCACCATCCGCTTTAGTCACGGTTGCACGACGTTGACGCTCTGCCGCTGCCTGTTCTTCCATCGCCGTCTGCATGGTTACAGAAGGTTTAATATCCTGGATTTCAACCGTTTTTAAGGTGATCCCCCAGTCTGAAATATCATCAGAAATACTAGACTTTAAACGTGCCTTAATATGATCGCGTGAAGATAAGGCGTCATCCAGATCCATTTCACCCACGATTGAACGTAGCGAAGTTTGTACCAGGTTCTGAATTGCCCAGGAGTAATTCTCAATCCCGTATACCGCTTTTTCAGGAGTTGTCAGGTTGATATAAGCCACCGCATTCATCAGCAAGACAGCGTTATCACGGGTAATTACTTCCTGCGAAGGAATATCCAGAACGATATCTTTGGTGGTGACTTTATAAGCCACTTCATCTACATAAGGAATAACAAAATTCAGGCCAGGATTAAGTGTGGTGTGGTATTTACCCAGACGTTGTACGATCCATTTATAGCCTTGTGGAACAATTCGTACACCCTTAAAAATGGTAATCGCAACAAAGGCCAAGAACGCAATAACAATGATAGTGCCAGCAGACATAATTTATTCACCTTTTTCGTTTTGATATTGAGTGCTGTGGGGCTGTACAACCAGGTCATTTCCCAAGATATCGACAACACGGACACGATCTCCAACCTGAACTTTATCCAGAGCACGGCAATCCCATTCATCCGAGCCTAAAACTGGCAGCGGAAAACGGACCCGGATCTGATCCTGTTCAAGATCGGTCTGAATCACCATGCCAATTTGGCCAATAGTGGCCTCACGCGACAAGCCGGCTTTGGTCTTGTCGATAGAAAGCGGCTTGATGAATTTGAACCAGAGCAAAGTACAAAGAACAGACAGGATGATCCAGGTCAGGATCTGGGTGGTCAGTCCCATCATCGGGAACATCCAGTACAGAATGCCGACCATAATGGCACCAATCCCGAACCAGAGGGCAGCAAAAGCGGGCAGGAGTAATTCTGACAGAATAAGAAGTATTCCCAATACAAACCAGTGCCAAGGTTCAAGAACTAATTCCATATCGTGACCTATATTGCTAAGTATTTAATTAATCATCATCTTTATATGATTTACTTCCAATGTAGCAGATGCTGCAGCAGATGAATATAAAAAATTTCTGATTAAAATTTTGCCGGTCGTACAGGCTTGAATGCAGCCGGAGACTGCCTAAAATCACTGATGGCTTTTTCAATTGAGCGGATTTTCAGTTGCGCAGCTTTTTCACCTTCAAGGATGGTTTCATTGCTGGCTTTTAAATCCAATGTGCCGATATGACCTACTTTAGGCTGGATCACGATATTGGCCTGGCTGAGTTCTTCATTGATGCTTTGCTGACCCATGATATTAATCGTCTGGTCCAGTACGCCCCACATGTTGAGCGCTTTATTGCTGTCCGGACGTGCAGAAATATCTACGGCAATAACAATATCAGCTCCCATATCCTTAGCAGTTTTTACCGGAATTGGGCTAACCAGACCGCCATCGACATATTTTGTACCGCCAATTACAGCGGGTACAAAGACATTTGGAATACTGCAAGAGGCACGCACGGCTTGTCCGGCATTGCCTTTGATAAAATCAGCTTTACGGCCATTGTCCAGGCGGGTTGCCACTGCCGCGAAGCGAATCGGGAACTGTTCAATCGGTTTATTCGCCACATTTTTATTGACGAAATCCTGCAGTTTTTGTCCGGCAATAATCCCTTGGCGGTTCAGGGTTAAATCACGAATATCGGATTCTTTAAAGTTCAAGGCGATTTGCTGCAACTGATAAGGAGATTTGCCGCTGGCATATAGACTGCCCACGAAGCTTCCGGCACTAGTTCCAGTAACAATCTTCGGTTTGATGCCATGCGATTCGAGGACTTTGAGTACCCCGATATGGGCAAAGCCTTTGGCGCCGCCACCACCGAGCGCAATAGCCACCACAGGTTCACGAGCCTGGAGAGGAGTAGGTGTAGTCGGTGTTTTAGTAGCTTTATCACATGCTGCAAGGCTTAAACCTAGGCAGCCAATCAGAGCATAACGAGCTAATTTCATTATAAAAAACTGGCGATTAAATCAACAAAATTCAGGCTATCACATCAAAAAAAGCCAGTTTTGCCTAGTCTTTTTTCAAAAGGTTTTGTAACGGCTTGGCGACCCAATCCGGATTTTTGGCCGAAAATTTACCTTCATAATGCTTATAGATCTGTTCCAGATCATATTCATAATCACCTGTCAGGTGATATACACCAAGGATATGAATGGTCTTGATGTCATAGTCAAAGGAAAACATCACAATCGGCAAATGGGCTGCCTTGGCAATATGATAAAAACCACTGCGGATTTTTTCTGGCGCCTTGCGAGAACCTTCCGGTGCCATACCTACCCAGATTCGGTCTGTCTTATTAATCACATCAACAATTTGTCGGGTGTGACCTTGCGGTGTATCGCGTACTACAGGAACCACACCGATCCATTCCAGAATGGGTTTAAGCGGAGTACGAAACAGGCTGTCTTTACCAAAAATCGTAATCTGAATACCCAGACCAAGTAGGGCATTAAAACCTAGCCAGGCATCGATATTCGAGGTATGCGGGGAAATAATCGCTACTGCTTTAGGCAGGTTAGGGAACTCGCCTTTGAGCTGCCAGCCCTGAGCCAAAAATAGCTGTTTAAACAGGGTTTGGCTCAGTTTACCTCCGCGGGAGGGAACCAATGGAGGAAGTTTGGGGAAACGTGTTGTACTCATCGATGTCTCATCCTGAAACGTATTTTTCTTTATTTTTGATCATATTAGACTGTTGTAAAATCCGGATCATTGGCAAAATGTATAGCGATGATGGATGCTTTTAGCATTTTTACCTTAAGGACCTGCGCTGAATATGCGGAATACTTATATTTTATTGTTTTCCCTATATTGGGCACAGGGGCTTCCGGTCGGGTTTATGACCCATGCCTTGCCGGTCATTCTGCGAGCTGAAGGCGTATCTCTGGCACATATTGGTGGCTTTGGCCTGCTCATGCTGCCATGGTCGATTAAAATCTTCTGGGCACCTTTAGTTGATCGCCATGGATCAAAAGCTAGAGGTCATTATCGAAGCTGGATTATTCCTTTGCAATGGCTTTCTGTCGCTGTACTGATTGGGCTGTCCTTCTTGCCGATCCAAGCCTTAAACCAGCCGCTGTACCTGCTGATCTTTTTTATCACGTTGTTAGTGATGAATGGGATCGGTGCTACTCAGGATATTGCCACGGATGGACTGGCAGTCAATATTTTAAAAAATGAACAGCAACACTGGGGTAATACCTTTCAGGTGATTGGTTCCCGCTTGGGCTTTATTGTTGGAGGCGGGGCAATCCTGTGGTTACTCGACTTTTTGCATTGGCAGATGACCTTTTTACTGCTGGCAGTTCTGGTCTTTCTGAATACTTTACCGGTGTTATGGTTTAAAGAATCAGATCATCAAAAGATGATTTCTTCATCATCCGAGAAATTACCTGCTCGGACTAGAATCAAAGCTTATTTTCAATATTTTTTAGCTGATTCTACCTTGGCGAAATGGCTGCTGGTTTTACTAACCTTTAAAGTGGCGGATGGTCTGTCTGGGCCATTATTAAAACCTTTGATGGTCGATTTGGGACTGAGTTTTAGCCAGATTGGTATTTATGTCACCATGCTCGGCGCTTTTGCAGCGTTGATTGGCGCAGGGCTAGCTGGCTGGTGTTTGAAATACTGGTCTCGTAGCTGGAGCTTAATGATTTTCTCTATTCTGAAAATACTTAGTCTAATCGCCTATGCTTGGCTGGCTGCACAATATGAAGCCCAAAACAAAGTAGCAAACTGGATCATTTATCTTATCAATGCTGCTGAAGATATGGTATCGGCCATGCTCTTAGTGGTTATGCTGACCTTGGTGATGCAATACAGTCGCAAGCATCTGGCAGGGACTGATTTCACCTTTCAGGTCGCCTTGATGGCTACTATAAGCGGGGGACTTTATAGCCTGAGCGGGCTACTAGGGGACGCTTTAGGTTACCAAAACTATCTAAATTTGATCGTAATTATTGCGATTTTTTGCCTGATTCCTATTTTCCGATGGATGAAAGCAGTAAGAAATATATAAAATTCTTTATGAATAAATAGGTTAATTGACTCTCCACCTAAAGTATTAAAAAGAATATGTAAATATTTTTTTAATAATTTTGTAATATAGGCGCCGTGTGTATTATTTGTAACAAAATAAGTTAAAGGATTTTTTAATGAAAACTAAGTTAGCAACAGCAATCGCACTCAGCCTTTTAGCGGGGACTACATTTGCAGCACCAACTTTCTATGGTGAAATTGACGTAACTGCAGATTACCTACCTGAAGACAATGCAGGTAAAAATCGTGACGTTGTAGAATTAAATAGCAATAACTCATTTATCGGTATTAAAGGTGATGAAAAACTTACTGACCGTTTAAGCGCGCTTTACCAAGCTGAACTTACATTCTATGTAGATAATGGCCAAGGTGGATCAGGGAATGATACTTTTGTACCACGTAACCTTTTAGTCGGTTTAAAAGATGAAAAATTAGGTGCAGTAAAACTGGGTAAAATCGATACGCCTGTAAAACAGTTATCTGCGACAGTTGATACTTTCAATAACTACGTTGCAAATAAGGCAGACGTAAATGGTATTTTTACTGGTGAAAACCGTATTGATAACGTAGTTGTTTATGAAGCTCCAGCACTCGCTGTAGGTGAAGGTAAAGTTAAAGCTACTGCGTTATTAGCTTCAGGTGAAGCGGGTGGCATATCTAAATCTAATGGCGGTTCTAAAGTTGCAGGTCGTGGTCTAGGTGATGCATGGTCAGCATCTGTAGTGTATGACAGCAAACCTGTAGTTTTAGGTATTGGTTATGATAAAGCGATTCCGTCAAACTTTGCGGGTGTGGGTATCTTAAACACTGCGCGAGGTGAAATTGGCGATAGTAGAGCAATTTTTGCTGCTGCGAATACAATCCGTGCTATTGGCCGTGTAAACCTTGATGGTGGTCTGTCTCTACGTGCTCTATATCAAACTTCAGAAGTTGAAGATGTTGCTGGAAATGATGTCAGTACAAACCTCGCTGCTGATGCAGCAAATATTGATGATGCACAAGGCTGGTTAATTGGTGCTGAATATAATCTGCCAAATGCAAAAAACTGGACAGTAAAAGGTCAATATAGCCAGAACACGACTGAGTTTAAAATAGGTGATGACTTCGAAGCACAACAATTTTTATTAGGTGCTGATTATGCATTCTCTAAACAAGTCAAAGCATATGGCTATGCAGGTGCTTTATTCCTTGAAAGAGGTGCAGCTGAAACTAAACAACCAGTAGTTGGTACAGGTATTGAATACAAGTTCTAATTTTAGAACAAAATAAAAGCGGTGCTTCGGCATCGCTTTTTTTATGCCTAAAACAACAAAACTTAGCAATTTTAGATCTAATCCTGAAAGTTCCCAGCTGTTACCATGACAGAAAACCTTCTATTCCTTTTTAAATTATGACCATTCAAGCTGTTCTATTCGATCTTGACAATACCTTGACGCACCGTGACCTGACGACACAAGCCTATAGCCGTTATCTGGCAGAATATTATGCTTCAGCATTTGCACAGGTTGAACTTGAGAAAATTATCGAGATTGTGCGACGCATTGATAATGGCGGTTATCCGAAAAAGGAATTACTGACTCATGGCAGTATTGGCGCTTCAGCCGCATATGCATTGTTGCAGGAATTATCCTGGTTAACTCCACCAGATCTAGATGAGCTAGCGCAGTTCTGGTTCAGTCAGTTTGGACGTTTCGCCGTAGAGATACCGCAAGCAGGGCAAGTATTAAAACAGCTTAAAACTGAAGGTTATCGCTTAGCCATTGTGTCTAATGGTGGACATGAGACCCGATTAAATACTATTCGCGGTTTAGGTATTGCAGAGTATTTTGATGAGATTGTCAGTTCAGGATTGGTCGGTTTCAGCAAACCGCAGGCAGAAATTTTTCAGATTACCGCAGAGCGTTTAGGCGTGCAGCCAGAGAAGTGTCTATATATTGGCGATCATCCTGTTAATGATATTCAAGGCGCAACAGCCGCAGGTATGCATGCTTTATGGATGCAAGGTTTCCATCCGGATGCCGGACATATTCAATATAAGATTCAGCAATTACCAGAAATCTTTGATCATTTGCAGCGGCTTAAGCAGCTTTAAGTAATCCGGTGACTATTCATGGCTTTTGCCCATTGGTGAGAATGACAGCGTGGACAAGTTTGTTCCGCTTCTTTTAAATGCTGGACTTGACCGCAATAAATACAAGCATAAAGCTCTTCTGGCTTGACTTCTTTGACTATGCAGCAGGATTTAGGGAAAAGCGGGAGCCCATGCCGAACATCATCTGGATGGAAATACAAAATGCTGAATTTACCGTCAGTTTCCAGTAAACCTAAACGCACCTGACCCAAATGTTCAATGCCTTGCTGACGCATTTCAGCAAAGAATTCATCATGAGACATTTTGCCTTTTTTAATTTCATCAATGACCAGTAAACCATCTTCCACAATATGAATCGGTTTGCCTTCGAGCAGGTCTTCAAACCATTGAAATTTCATCATGAGCCAGGTGGTGAGGCGATACAGAAAAATGATCACCGACATGATCAGCGCTGCCTGGATCAGAGGAAGATCTTCCGTAAACATCGGATCGCCAGCAATGGAACCCAAAGCAAGAATGATGGTGACTTCAAAGATCGAAAGTTGTCGTACCCCACGTTTACCTGTCAGCCGTAGAAACAGGATAATCATCGCGTACATGACTACGCAGCGTAGCAAAATCTCTGTGGCAAATTCCCAGGTCGTATCATTTATAAATATGGTGGCCCAGTCCATTGTTATTATTTCCAGAACACTCTTTGTTTCGAGTCTAGCAATCTCAGCTGTTAATTTGCTGCTGTAATTGTGTAAGTTTTTGAATAAAAATAAATTATGTTTTTTGAATATGATCGCTGTGAATAAAAGATATAGCGATTTTGAGAAAATAAGATAGATATTTCATGTAAATATTGATTGATTATTCAACAGATTAAATTTGAACCAGTTCATATTTTACTCTGTATGACTTTTAATCAGTATAAATAATATCCTGCTGAAATATATCAAGATAAAATCTGAGTAATTTCCTAGGAATAATGAGAACTATTTAATGATTTGTAATCAAATAACGTGATACTTATAAATTTCTGTATGTTGTGGCCTGAAAAATATAGCGATTAGGTCAAGCTAAAATTCTGTTTTTTAAATTAAAAATATTGATTTTGACTTCCAAGAAAGGATGTATTGTGAAAAAGATATTCACGCTTTTAACGGTTATGGGCTTAAGTACAGCGGTATTTGCAGATGCAGACTGGAACTATGATCAGCCTGAACAGTGGTCGACTCTAAACCAGAAATATTCAGCCTGTAATGGATTGAACCAGTCACCAATCAATATTGAGCGAACTGTCAAAGCCGAACTGGAACCGCTCAAGTTTAGCTATAACACCATGATTCACGCAATTGAAAATAAAGGTCATACCGTTCAGGTAGACTTTGCCCAAGGCGGAGAATTGCAGCTGGATGATGAAACTTTTGTGCTGAAACAGTTTCATCTGCATAGCCCAAGTGAGAACCTGATTAAAGGCAAGAGCTATCCCCTAGAGATTCATTTTGTCCATGCCAATACTCAAGGGGAACTTGCTGTAGTGGCGATGATGTTTGAACAGGGCACAGAAAATCCGATGCTTAAACGTATGTGGAATCGCTTACCGAAAAAGCAAGGTGAAAAAGTCATCTTGAAGAACCCGCAACCTGTAAATGAGATGTTGCCTAAGAATCTGGATTATTACCGCTTTAGCGGTTCGCTGACGACACCCCCATGTTCCGAAGGTGTGCGCTGGTTAATTCTGAAAGAAATCCAGCAGGCCTCTGCGACACAGATTTCAGAATTTTCCAAGTTAATGGGCCATCCAAATAACCGTCCAGTACAGTCTTTAAATGGCCGTGTTGTACTGGAATAATAAAGAGCCGCGTGAAAAAAGCAGACTTAGTTCTGCTTTTTTTAATTCTGATACAAATTTCAATAGCCTAAGGTGAAAAGAACTTTGTGGCGAAAGCTGAAAGAATTAATATAGATAAGATTTCCTTGGGTCTTTCTGCTGCCATGCTCTTTGACTTAAAAACCATGATCCAGCCATTCACAGCGCTTTCGCCACAGCAGAAGAAGCTGGATCGTTTGATTGATAAAATCGAACAGCAGAAGTTGGAGTTAAAACAATGGCAACAGGCTGAAGAAGATCTACAGCAATATACGCATAAAACCTTCATGCCGGTCTATCATGAATTGCATGGTGTGCTGTTTGAGCAGCTTGAACAGCTCTGGAAGTATTTACAGGAAACAGATTTTACTAAGGCCGAGTTGATAGTGCTGGATGAGAAGATTCAATACCTGGCAGATTACCTGCAAGATTCTCAGGCGATGTCAGCGCAAGAAGCCAATAAGGTAAATGAAATCTTCACCTATTATCAGCAGCGTGCCGAACATGCCCAATTCAGAAAAAGCCAAAAAAAGACCAATGAACTGGAAAGGTTTTTTAAGAATGAAAATGTCCCAGATCCGGCAGATGCTGAGGGATTTGAAGAATGGGCTTCTGATCATTTTCAGCAAATCCGCGAGCAGGCCAAACTAAAACGCCAGCAGGAAAAGCAGGAACAGGCAGCCGCAATGGCAGAGCAGTCAGTGAAATCGGTGTATTTAAAGATTGCTGCGGCGATTCATCCAGATCGTGAAGCGAATGATGTAAAGAAGATTAAAAAGACTGAATTGTTGCAACGTGCCAACGAGGCATATGCAGAACAGGATTTGTTTGCCTTACTGAAAATGCAGCTTCAGATTGAGCAAGATCGAGATCCTTCACAAAAGAGTTTAAGTGCAGAGCAACTCAAGTTTTATCAACTGGCTTTGGATGTGCAGAGCCAGAAGTTACAAGAGCAGATCGATGCATTGATCAATCGACTGGTCTGGTCATCGGAAACCAGAATTGCAGTCAAAAAGGCAAAAGGTAAGGTTCAAATTGTTGATCTGTGCAAGCAGATTGATGAAGATACTTCTACTATCAAGCAGCAGATTAAAGTCGAAAAAGAACGCCTGATGTATATCAAAAAGGTAAGTGGATTAGAGATGTTTTTAAGGCATGGGATGCTTTAACTTAATTAGAACTACCTCTCCCTAACCCTCACTTGCGCTTCGTTTTAAAGCAGTGCTTTAAAACTTGCTCAGGAGAGGGAATTCCATTGTGTATCATATGATAAGAATTATATTAAGAAGAAATAAAATGAAAATAGATCCCCAATTATTAGAATTCGCTAAATCCATGCGCCACACCGCCACCAATGCAGAACACTTGATGTGGCAACTGCTTCGTGCCAAACGTTTTATGAATCTGAAATTCCGTCGTCAGCATGTGATTGCACCGTATATTGTGGATTTTTACTGTCATGAAATTGGTTTGGTGATTGAGTTAGATGGCGGTCAGCATGGAACAGATGATGCCATTGAATATGATGCTGAACGCACCAAGTTTTTAGAGGCTTTGGGTTTGAGAGTTGTGAGGTATTGGAATAATGAAGTGTTGGGGCGGACGGATGTGGTGTTGGAGGATTTGTCGCAGAGATGCTTCGAATTAAAAAATACCTCTCCCTAACCCTCTCCTAAAAGGAGAGGGAATTTCATTACTAAATCCATGCAAGCATTAATTCAAATGACGCTCCCTCTCCCTATGGGAGAGGGCTGGGGTGAGGGAAAAGAGCTATCTGCGCATAGATTCAGTTATTCTTAATATGGCTGCTTGCTTTTGCTCAAAGGTAGCTGTTGATAAATCAATTTCGAGTAAATCATCAATAGTTTGTACTTGTTTTCCAGTCATGTCTTTATAACCTGCAAATTCCTGATAAAAACGATTTAGGTCACACATTTTTACAGTAGCTTTACCTTTAGGGGTGTGAGCTTTTAGGAAATAGTGATCAGGATAATCACAGTGATTTGCAGAGATACGTTCAATATGATTTTCATATATATCATATAAAGGATGAATGATTTTGAAGCGCCCACTCGTGCGCGGATAGGTAGGCTGTGAGCAAGCTCTATCTCCATTTACATGAGGATTTTGATCACCTTTTTCTCGGTTGCAGTCTGGACAGATGACAATTAAGTTTCTAGGTTCAAATAAGAATTGAGGAAATAATGATTTAGGTAAAATATGCTCTACTTGCCAATGGAATCCATTAGTTGAAAAAATATATTGCTTACAGTAAAAGCAAGTAAGTTTTTGATCAGATAAATAGTGAGCACGAATTAAAGATCGAAAAGCTTGTACATCTTTATTTGTCTCATTATTCCAAAGCTGATAGTTCTCTTTATCATAGTTTTCAATAAAAGATTGCAGTTCAGTCGGTATCTGAAAAATTTCCATTTCAACCTCTATAACTATCTATGAGATTGAAAAGAATAAAAACTTTATCTTCTTTATCTATTTTTTCATATTTGATTAAATTTTTTAAGTGGTCTAACAGTGCTTTGTCTTCTTCATCGAAGAAAAAATCAGTTTCTGTATTTAATTTATTTAAAATAATAATTAATTTTCTAATTAAATATTCATTATTGTTACCGGGGAAATTGAAAACCTCAGATAATTGAAAATCAGATGATCTATTTTTAAATTTTGAGCTGTTTTTTACTAAGTTGGTATTTAAATCAAGAATAAACGTATTATCATTTTTTATTCCTGAAATAATTTGAGGTGAATGAGTTGCTATAAAAAAATGGCATCCATAATAATTACTAGAAACTTTTTCTAATAACTCTATAATTTTTTCTTGCCATTCAGGATGAAGATTCACTTCTGGCTCATCTATGCATATTAGTGAGTTGTGTTCTAGATTGGATAAAAGGCTAAAAATTATTGATAAAATAGATTTTTCGCCAGAACTTAATTCTTGAATCTTCATTATTGTATTTTTCTTCTGAACCTTGATATTTGTTACTGTAATTAAATTTAATTTTATTAAAATTGATAATTGATACAATTCATCATTATCCATTGATAAAATTGGTAGTTTTTGAAATTTATTTATATTTTTTAAAATTGATAATAAAGTATTTATATCTTTTAAATAATTTTTATTTGAGTAGAAGTTCAATATTTCTATAAGTTTTTTGAAATCATTTTCAATTGGTGTAACTATTTTTGTATGTATTTCTATATATGGATCTAAACCAAGAAATTCTAAGGTTTCAATTATTTTAAAAGATAAATTTTTTATTTTGTCAATATTGAATAGAATTGAATCTAAGTATAGAAAATCATTTAGAAAAGTTTCAGGAACTTCATTTGTTTTATACCATCTAATTTCATTTTTATAAAATTTATCAAATATTTCAGGATTTAGTATGCTTGAATCTTGATTGATTCTAACATTATGGTACTTCTCTATATCTGTTCTTTCATTTTTCCTAAATCTTTTATTCCAATACTTTATGGAACTACTATGATTTTCAAAAGCTGTGCAAGTATATTTTTCTATATTTAAATAATTTTCTTCATCTAGTTCCCATATATAAGGATATTTATGATACTGCGTATTAGAAATAGCTAAAATTTTTTGAAAGTCAGGATTTTTTAATGTGTGTATTATAATACTTCTAAGTAACCTACTTTTTCCTGATCCATTTTTTCCTATTAGAAATGTTGATGTATTATTGTTCGAATTTAAATATGAAGAATCAATAAACTCTAGAACTCGTCTATTTTGTTCTAATTTTTTTAAAACTGGCATAAGAATCCCCTCTAATTAGAAGGGATTTTATCTTAAATATTAATAAAAACAAATCTTAAAGCGCCGCAATTTGCTCCATATTCGCTTTAATCTTCGCTAATTGGTCAGCAAACTCAGCAAGTTTTACTTTCTCGCCTTCAACCACAGCCGCAGGTGCTTTCGCCACAAAACCTTCGTTAGAAAGTTTAGTCGCAATTTGATCATGCTGTTTTTGAACCTTGTCTAAGTCTTTTTGTAGACGACCCAATTCCGCTTTAGGGTCAATTAAACCTTTCATTGGAACGAATACAGACACATGACCCACTACACTTGATGAAGACAAAGGTGGTTGTTCGGCATCAGCCAAGAAGGTAATGCTTTCAACTTTCGCCAATGCTTTAAACAACGGTTCAATACGTGCGATTTGTGCTTTCTCGCTATCCGTTGTGTTTTGAAGAAGAACAGGCAACAAACGCGCATTACCTAGGCCCATTTCACCACGGATGTTACGTACCGCACCAATCAAACCTTGCAGCCATTGCATATCTGCTTCAGCTTGTTCATTCACTAATGCTTGGTCAGCAACAGGGTACTGTGCGAGCATAATCGTTTCGCCAGAAATGTTGAGTTTCGGCGCAAGTGTTTGCCAGATTTCTTCTGTTAAGTAAGGCATCAACGGATGTGCCAAACGTAAAGAGGCTTCCATTACAGAAAGAAGCACACGACGCACTTCAGCTTTACGTTCAACCGATACGTTTTCGTCATTCAGAACCGGTTTCGTCAGCTCGACATACCAGTCACAGTATTCATTCCAAATGAACTCGTAAATCGCTTGTGCAGCCAAGTCTAAACGATACGTTGCAAACGCAGTTTGCACCGCTTGTTCCGCTTTTTGTAGACGGCTGACAATCCACTGCTCAGGCAATTCCCAAAGGTCTTGACGAACGTCTTGACCAATCACTTGCTCTTCGCAGTTCATCATCACGAAACGGGTTGCGTTCCAGATTTTGTTGGCGAAGTTACGGTAACCTTCAACACGTTTCATGTCGAACTTAATGTCACGACCTGTGTTGGCAAGCGCACAGAAGGTGAAACGAACTGCATCTGTACCGTAAGATTGAATCCCTTCAGGGAATTCTTTACGGGTCGATTTTTCAATCTTCGCTGCTTGTTTCGGATTCATCAAACCTGTGGTACGTTTTTGTACTAAAGTTTCAAGATCAACACCGTCAATCAAATCTAATGGGTCAAGCACGTTACCCTTAGATTTAGACATCTTCTGACCTTCGCCATCACGTACCAAACCGTGTACATACACAGTTTTGAATGGTACTTGTGGTGTGCCATCTTCATTTTTCATGAAGTGCATCGTAAGCATGATCATACGAGCAACCCAGAAGAAAATGATGTCGAAACCAGTCACAAGCACATCAGTCGGGTGGAAAGTATTCAAGAAATAATTTTCTTTATCTTTCGCTTCGTCGCCAGTCCAACCTAAAGTTGAGAATGTCCAAAGACCAGAAGAGAACCAGGTATCCAGTACATCTTCGTCCTGTTTCAATTCAATTTCAGGTGAAATACCGTGTTTCGCACGAACTTCTTCTTCGTTACGACCGACAAATACATTGCCTTCAGCATCGTACCAGGCCGGAATACGGTGACCCCACCACAATTGACGCGAGATACACCAGTCCTGGATATTGTTCATCCATGACATGTACATGTTGCTGTACTGCTCAGGAACGAACTTGATGCGGCCATCCTGAACCGCTTCAATGGCAGGCTTCGCAAGCGGTGCAATTTTTACATACCATTGGTCAGTCAGTAATGGTTCAACAATCACACCTGAACGGTCACCACGAGGTGGTTTCAAAGTGTAAGGTTGGATCTGATCTAACCAGCCTTCAGCTTCCGCTTGCTCAACCAGTTTCTTACGTGCTTCAAAACGTTCTAAACCGATGTAGTCTGCGGGTGCAGGGATGGTTTTAGAAATCTGTTCACCCGCTTTCGCGATGTATTCAAACTCAGCCAGTACTTCAGCATTTTTGTTGAAGATGTTGATTAGTGCCAGACCACAGCGTTTACCCACTTCATAGTCATTAAAGTCGTGCGCAGGCGTAATTTTCACACAGCCTGTACCGAATTCTTTTTCTACATATTCATCAGCAACGATGGCAACGGTACGGCCAGTAATTGGCAATACAATATTTTTGCCGACAAGATGCGCATAACGTTCATCTTCAGGGTTGACCGCAACCGCAGTATCACCGAGTAATGTTTCTGGACGAGTGGTTGCAACGACAATATGGTCTTTACCATCTTGAGTGCGCAGTGATTTATCTTCAAAGAAATATTTGAAGTGCCACAGTGAGCTTTGTTCTTCTTTATCAGATTCTACTTCAAGGTCAGACAGGGCGGTTTGCAGTTTAGGATCCCAGTTCACCAGACGTTTGCCGCGGTAAATCAGGCCTTCTTCATGCAGTTTCACGAATACTTCTTTAACGGCGTTGGATAAACCTTCATCCATGGTGAAGCGTTCACGTGACCAGTCTACAGAAGAACCCAAACGACGGATTTGACGGGTAATATTACCGCCAGATTGCTCTTTCCATTCCCAGACTTTTTCGATGAACTTTTCACGGCCCAGATCATGACGGCTTACGCCTTGAGCACCGAGCTGACGCTCAACAACCATCTGGGTTGCGATCCCCGCATGGTCAGTACCTGGCTGCCATAAGGTATTTTTGCCTGACATACGGTTATAACGGGTCAACGCATCCATGATGGCATTGTTAAAACCATGACCCATGTGCAAGCTACCAGTGACGTTTGGCGGCGGAATCATGATACAGAATGATTCACCTTTTTGAGACGGCTTGAAGTAACCGCGCTCTTCCCAGGTTTGGTACCATTTTTTCTCGATCTCGGTCGGATCGTAGGTCGTAGCAATGTTTTGCGCTGAATCAGTCATAGTCTAAACAGATCAAAAGTGGATAAAAAATTGCATCTATTGTAGCAAAAAAATCAAGGCATGCGGCAGCTTAACCAAAAGCAAACTTTCGCCAATTGGCAGTTGCCTGAACTCAACGTATGATAGATTGATAAAACGCGACTCATCGCAGACGATTAAAAAAAAGGATAACAAGATGAGCTATAGCATTTCTCTCAAGATTCATCCCGATACCCATCAACGCTTTAAAGACCTGCATTCCCGATTTAATGCTGGCGAACAGGAAAGTCTGGCCAAATTGCTCGGTGAAAATCTGGCCGATATTGCCTGTGAAATTATTGACCAGATTTTTGGTCGTGTGGTGCAGCTCTCTAGCTCCCCAGATCAGGAATCTGAAAAAGTCATTCAACAGATTTTAGAAACGACTCGCAAATATATGCCGTGGTCGGTTTCGTTTTTTGGTAATGATCGCCTGATTCCTATGGTGAACTATCTGTATAAGATGACCCATGAAAATGAAGATGGATACTTTGTTCGCTATCCGGTAGAACGCATGCTGATCACGGAACTGCTGGGCTGTGTGGAGCAAATGAAAGGTGGCAATAATCAGTATGTATCACCAGCATTGAAAGCTTTTATTCAGGTAGTGGATCAGGGTGTGACGCATCTGGTGCGTGAACCGAAAAAGATGCTGAAATTTAATGTGGTAGTCGATAAAACATTGAATGGTGTGATTCACCTGACTACACAACTGGGTTATAAACGTTTTGATAAACTTGGTAGCCTCTATGATGCGGATACCATGAGTTATTATTTTGAGCAGTTGTTGGCATTTCTGGAAGATGAAATACCGCCAGGAACATATTCATATAAAGAAGGTGACAGGATTTAATGGCAAAACTAGAAAATTTACAGGGAAAAGTCGTCTGGATTACCGGAGCATCTTCAGGAATTGGTAAGGCACTGGCTGAAGAATGTGCTGCACAAGGTGCACAGATAGTATTGACCGCGCGACGTTTGGAAGAACTGGAAAAAGTCCGTTCAGGACTGGTAAATCCTGATCAGCACATCTCAGTCGTAGCTGATATTACTGATGAAAGTCAGGTACGCACGGCTTATGAACAGGTGCTGAGTGAGAAAGGCCGCATTGACTGGCTGATCAATAATGCCGGACTCAGCCAGCGTGCCCTAATTCAGGAAACCACCATGCAGACTGAACGCGCCATTATGGAAGTCGATTATTTCTCTCAGGTGTTTTTTACCAAAACAGTTTTACCAACGTTTTTAAAACAGAAATCTGGCCGGATTGTCTTTATTTCCAGTGTGGCCGGTCTACTTGGAACTCAATATCGGGCGTCTTATTCAGCAGCCAAAGGTGCAATTCATATGTGGGCCAACAGCCTGCGTGCTGAAATGGCAGATCAGGGTATTCAGGTATCCGTGATTTTCCCGGGCTTTATTAAAACCAATGTGTCTTTTAATGCCTTAAATGGGGAAGGTAAACCTCAGGCCAAGCAGGATGAAGCAATTGAAAACGGTCTGGAGCCGGCTGATTTTGCCCGTCAGACTGTAGAAGCGTTGAAACGTGGTGAAGAATATATTGTGGTGGGTGGCTCTAAAGAAAAACTGGGTGTTTTAGTTTCACGTCTATCGCCAAAGGTGTTGTATAAGATGATTCGCAAAACTAAGGTGAAATAATCTGCTTGCAAGATCAAGCTGGTTGTCATCGGTTACAGGTTTATTGCTCCATAGAAATAGACCTGTAATCTGAAAATAATGTGCTCATCTTTTTTATTTCTCTTTTTTAAGATTTCTTATCTTGTCCAATTAAGTCATCTATTTTTACTATCCCTTTTGTCCATATCCCATTTTCACAACATAAAACTGCATAAAAGTAGCAAAACCGCCGTCAGTATTCAGTTTTAATAAAAATGATATAAAAGATTGAGATGGGAGCATTTGCCATGAAAACGCCGGTACCGGATTATTTGAATCATGTGCTTTCTGCTTGCCATGACAATAAAAAAGGCGCGCTGGCAGATTACATTCCTGAACTCGCGTCGGTTAATCCTGACAAGCTCGGACTTGCGCTATCGACCGTAGATGGAACCATCTATTCTGCCGGGGATGATGACGTTGAATTTACCATGCAGTCTCTTTCCAAGCCTTTTGCCTATGCGCTGGCAATCAAGGAGCTAGGGCTAAAACAGGTACTGGAAAAAGTAGGTGTGGAACCTTCGGGAGAGGCCTTTAACCAGATTTCGTTGGAAAAAGAACGCAATATTCCCAAAAACCCGATGATTAATTCTGGCGCGATTACTACACATTCCCTGATTCCTGCCAAGAAAACGGTATCACGTGCTGAACAGTTACGCCGTTTTCTTAGTGGACTGGCAGGACGGGAATTGTCTTTTGATGAGCAAGTTTATAATTCGGAAATTAAAACAGCTTTTCGTAACATGTCGATTGGTTACATGCTGCGTACTGTTGGTGTGCTAGACGAAGATCCTAAAGAAATCGTGCATGGCTATATTAAGCAGTGCGCAATTAAGGTCACCGTCAAAGATCTAGCCGTGATCACCAGTATATTGGCCAATGGTGGTGTGCATCCCAAGACAGGGAAACGTATGCTGGATCGGGCTTTAGTCCGGCAATTGCTCAGTGTCATGCTAACCTGCGGTATGTACGATGCTGCCGGTGACTGGCTGACCACAGTCGGTATTCCGGCCAAAAGTGGCGTGGCAGGTGGCATTATTGGAGTGCTGCCAGGGCAAGTGGGAATTGCGGTATTTTCCCCAAAAATTGATGAGCATGGTAACAGTGTGCGTGGTGTCAGAATCTTTGAAAATCTGTCACACGATATGGGATTGCATCTCATGGAAGGTACGCCGTCAGCACAAACCATTCTGCAAAGCCGTTATACGGTGGGGAAAAAGAATAACGTCGTGGTTTATGAACTGCGTGGCGTGTTGCAGTTTACCGAGTCTGAAATGCTGCTACGGATCTTGCAGGATGAACCAGAAGGTAAAAGCACCATTATTCTCGATTTAACTAATCTTATGCTAATGCATGATGTCGGTGCCCGAATGCTGTTTGAAGGCGTAGATCGTTTAAAACAGGATGGACATAAAGTGCTGGTTGTAGACTCAGAAGGTTTATTGGATAAAGATCAGTTGAAGGGGAGAAAGAGAGTGGTGGTGACGGAGGAATTGGAGAAGTTTTTGGAGAGATTTAAATAAAGGAATGGAATCCCCCTAAATCCCCCTTTTACAAAAGGGGACTCCATATGGATCAAATAACAATATTAAATTCGCGTGGTTCCTCTCTTTTCTAAAGGGTGAGAAGCACCGCTTCGTAAGGGAGGGATTTTTAATTATTTAATATGCTCAGCAATATCAGTAAAGATCACACCTAAACCATGCGCACCAGCATCCGGATAACCCAGACTACGATCACCCACAGTCCCGGCACGGCCCATACGCGCCACGATTTCCTTAGTTGATTCCGCACCGTGAACTGCAGCTTGAGCACCTAGAACAAAGTTTTCTTTAAAGCTCTTATTAATATTAGCTGACCAAGAATCTGCACATGGCACCAAAGCATCAATCAGGGTTTTGTCACCTACAACGGCACCACGGCCAAATGAACGTTCACCTGTAATCTGAATGCCTTTGACTGCTGCTTGCAGCATGTCAGCAAAATCTGCCACAGTTAATGTGGTTTTGCCTTTAATGGATTTACTGGCTGCACGGAAAGCAGATCCCCAGATTGGACCTGAAGCACCGCCACAATATTCCATAATGATCATTGAACAGTTCAACAGGAAATCATCCATCTGTTCAGCCTGAACCAGTTCATGCCATTGACATTTGAGTTGTTTAAAGCCTTTAGCCACACTCATACCAAAGTCACCGTCACCTGCATGGGCATCCAGTTCACAGAAAGGTACTTCATTTTTAATGATGCAGGCACTCATCACATCGACCACATAGCGCATGTTCTCGATAGTGAACTGTTCATTGGCAATCACAGCATGTTCAGGATGTGTTTCAACATCTGTATTCACTGTACGGGTAGCCGTTTGACCTTTGGCTGCAAACTCAAATGGCAGTACAGGTGAACCATCCATTTTAAAAGCAGGCGTATTGGCTTCTGCATCCAGATAAGTTTTCAGTTCATCATCCACAGCTAGTAGGGAAACTGATGCACCTGCCATATCGATACTGGTCATGTAGTTGCCGACAAAGGTACGGTAAATTTTGATGCCTTTGCTTGCCAGATGTTCACAGACATCATTGTTGAACACATACAATTCTTGCAGTGGTATTGTACCAAAGCCATTAACCAGAACGGCAACTTCAGTCAGGTCAGGACGATCCAGGAACAGGTCATCGACAATGCGTTGAGCCAGTTCTTTAGAAGGCAAGATTTTTTCACGACGGATGCCCGGTTCACCGTGGATGCCGACGCCGTATTCTATTTCATCATCAGCTAAAGTGAACGTTGGTGTTCCTTTGGCTGGAACGGTACAAGAGGTAAAGGCAAAACCAAGACTAATCACATTGTCAGCCGCTTTTTGTGCAAGTTCTTTGACGCGTGCAAGTTCATAACCTTTAGAGGCAGCAGCTCCGGCAATTTTATGTACGAAGATCGTGCCAGCAACACCACGACGACCAACTGTATAGAGGCTATCTTTTACTGCGATGTCATCCGCTACTTTCACATAGTCAACCTTGATGCCATCCTCAGTTGCTAATGCAGCACCATTCTGAAAATTCATCATATCGCCAGAATAGTTTTTGATGATCATCAAGACGCCTTTGTCAGTCGCGACTTGTTGTAAGGCTTTATAGACCTGAATTTGTGAAGGAGAGGCGAACACGTCACCACATACGGCAGCATCAAGCATGCCTAGACCGACAAAACCGGCATGGGCAGGTTCATGACCACTACCACCGCCACTGATCAGTGCCACATTATTGTGTTTTTGTTTACGTGAGATGATTTTGTGCGATTCAGTAAATTGCAGTTCAGGGTGGGCAAGGACAAAGCCCCAGATAATTCTTTTCTATCGAGATATTGCGTTAAATTATTGGATCAATTACAAGAGAATAAATTGTCATATGAATTTGTTGAGCAAGAATTTAGTAGATTAATTGAAAGTGCAGATAATATCAGTCAAAGGGAAGTGCTTGAAGATATTAAAACTAGATTTTTAACAAGGAAGAATTAATGAATTTTGATCAATATATTTGTAATTATTCAGGTTGTCGTTGTTCAAACGAAATATGGAAATGTGAAAGATTTAAGCCGCTTAAACTTAAATACAAAGAATTACTGAAGGCTAAATTTCAGAATTCTTGTGCCTATTGTCAAAGAGCTTTAGCTCATGATGAAAATATTATTATTGATCTAGAACTTGTGTTACCAAAAGCTGAATATAAAAAATATATTTTTAATTTAACAAACTTAACAATTAGTTGTAGACGGTGTAATACGGCTCCTCGAAAGGGGAGGAGGAAAGATTTTATAGTTAATAATCATTTAGGGTTTCAGTATTCAATAAATGATTTTTCTTCTCAGAACTATAAATTTATTCATCCTAATCTTGAGGACGTAACTCAATTTTATGAATTAAATCTTCTTCAGAAAGGAAGAAGAAAATATTTAAGATATGAATTAAAAAATTGGCATCCTAAACGGGAATATACGATTGAATTTTTTAAGCTCAAGGAAATAGAGGTTGGGTCACTAGATGAGTATGCTGGTATTAAAAATGATATTGAAAGTGCAATACTTAAGAGAATACCAATTAAATTTTAAGTAAAAAAAATCCCCTCATTCGAGGGGATTTTTTCTTCTCTAAATTAGAGGATTCTTATACCACTGAATCATCCAGATTTGGCGCTAACCAGCGTTTCGCCTCATCCAAGGTCCAACCTTTACGCTTCGCATAATCTTCCAGCTGATCGCCAGAGATTTTACCTACATTAAAGTATTCAGTTTCAGGGTTTGCATAATAGAAACCGCTGACAGATGAAGGTGGCCACATTGCAAAGCTCGAAGTCAGGCAAGTACCCATCTTCTCTGTCGTACCTAACCAATCAAACAGCGGCGCTTTTTCAGAATGTTCAGGACAAGCAGGGTAGCCCGGTGCAGGACGAATACCGATATATTTCTCTTTGATCAATTCTTCATTAGAAAGCTGTTCGTCTGCCTGGTAGCCCCAGAATTCTTTACGAATACGTTGATGCAAATGCTCAGCAAAAGCTTCTGCAAAACGGTCACCCAAGGCTTGAACCATAATTGCATTATAGTCATCACCTTTGGCTTTATATTCCTGAGACAACTCTTCCGCACCGAAGATCGAAACGGTAAAGCCACCCAAGTAATCCTGCGCCACATCTTTTGGCGCAATAAAGTCAGCCAGAGAGTAGTTTGCTTTACCGGTGACTTTGTCAGACTGCTGACGAAGGTGCTCGAAGCTGTGTGTTACATTGCCATTTTCATCAGTCACCGCAACGGTATCTGCCGCCACACGGTTGGCAGGGTAGATACTAAAGGTTGCACGCGCATCGAAACGTTTATTTTCGATAATGTCTTTCAGCATTGCTTGCGCTTGTTCATACAAATCACGCGCTGCTTCACCTACCACTTCATCTTCAAGGATTTTCGGGAATTTACCCGCAAGGCTCCAAGAGATAAAGAATGGCGTCCAGTCAAAGTATTCCACCAAGGTTTCTAGAGGATAGTTGGTGAAAGTCTGAGAACCAATGAAGTTTGGTTTAAATGGTGCATTTTTGTCGAAGTCGATTTTGAAACCATTTTCAACCGATTCAGCATAAGACAGCTTCGCTGCTTTCGGCTGTTTGTTGGCAAGACGGGTACGGATTTTTTCATAATCCGCTGCATAGTCTGCTGCCAGTTTTGGTTTCATTTCGGCAGAAAGCAATTGAGTTGCTACACCCACCGCACGAGAAGCATCGGCAGTATAGTACACGCGATCATTTTGATATTGCGGTGCAATCTTCACAGCAGTATGCGCTTTAGAGGTCGTCGCACCACCAATCATCAATGGAATTTTAAAGCCTTTACGCTGCATTTCTTTGGCAACGAAAACCATCTCATCCAGAGAAGGAGTGATCAGACCAGACAAACCGATGATATCAACTTTTTCATCAATCGCTGTTTGCAGAATCTTTTCACATGGCACCATTACACCAAGATCGACTACGTCATAACCGTTACAGCCCAGTACCACGCCCACGATATTCTTACCGATGTCATGCACGTCGCCTTTTACGGTTGCCATCAGGATTTTACCTTTGGCTTCACCTTGGGTTTTTTCCGCTTCGATGTACGGGTTCAACCAAGCCACGGCCTGTTTCATCACACGTGCAGACTTCACCACCTGTGGCAGGAACATTTTACCGGCACCGAACAGATCACCGACCACGTTCATACCGGCCATCAATGGACCTTCGATCACATCCAGTGGACGAACAGCTTTCAGACGAGCCTCTTCAGTATCCTGATCGATATAAGTCGTGATGCCTTTGACTAGCGCATATTCAAGACGCTTTTCAACTGGTTCATTACGCCATTCAAGGTTTTCTTCGGCTTTTTGCGCGCCGCCTTGACCACGGTATTTTTCAGCAATTTCCAGCAATTTTTCAGTGGCTTCGTTGCCGCTTGCACCCTGGTTACGGTTAAGCACGACATCTTCAACGGCTGCTTTCAGTTCTTTATCGATGTCATCGTAAATTGCCATTTGACCTGCATTCACGATCCCCATGGTCATGCCTTGTTGAATGGCATGGTACAAGAACACCGAGTGAATCGCTTCACGCACAGGCTCATTCCCACGGAATGAGAACGATACGTTCGATACACCACCTGAAATCATCGCATTTGGCAGGTTCTGTTTAATCCAGCCAGTTGCTTCGATGAAATCGACTGCGTAGTTGTTATGTTCTTCGATACCGGTTGCTACCGCGAACACATTCGGGTCAAAGATGATATCTTCAGACGGGAAGCCAACCTCATTCACCAGCACGTCATAAGAACGCTTACAGATTTCTTTTTTGCGTTCCGCAGTATCAGCCTGACCATTTTCATCAAATGCCATGACGATCACGGCTGCACCGTATTGACGGCAAAGACGGGCGCGTTCTACAAACTCGTCATAACCTTCTTTCAGGGAAATCGAGTTAACAACCGCTTTACCTTGGACGCATTTCAGACCAGCTTCAATGATTTCCCATTTAGAGGAGTCAATCATGATTGGCACACGAGAAATATCAGGTTCAGATGCCACCAGATTCAGGAAGTGCACCATCGCACCTTCTGAATCGAGCATGCCTTCATCCATGTTGATGTCGATGATCTGTGCACCAGCTTCAACCTGTTGACGTGCAACATCTAGCGCTTCTGCGAAATTTTCTTCTTTGATCAGACGCAGGAATTTTTTCGAACCGGTGACGTTAGTACGTTCCCCCACGTTCACGAATAATGAATCTTTGGTAATGTTAAATGGTTCTAAACCACTTAAACGGCACGCTGGTTCAATTTCAGGAACCTGACGCGGCGCAATCCCTTCAACTGCTTGAGCAATCGCACGGATGTGATCCGGGGTGGTACCACAACAACCACCAGTAATATTGATCAGACCACTTTCAGCAAATTCTTTAATGAATGCTGCTGTTTCTTCCGGAGTTTCATCATAACCACCGAAAGCATTTGGCAAGCCGGCATTAGGGTGGGCAGATACAAAAGTATCTGCCACATCAGACACGGTTTTTACGTGTGGACGCATGGCATCTGCACCGAGGGCACAGTTGAAACCAATTGAGATTGATTCTGCATGACGCATTGAGTTCCAGAACGCTTCCGCAGTTTGACCCGTTAATGTACGGCCAGATGCATCAGTAATCGTACCTGAAATCATGATTGGCAATTCAGTGCCCAGTTCTTTAAACACTTCCTTCACTGCAAAGATCGCAGCTTTGGCATTTAAAGTATCAAATACGGTTTCGATCAGGATGATATCGACGCCACCTTCAATCAAGGCCTTGGTTGATTCGATGTAATTCACTTTCAATTCGTCAAAAGTGATATTACGGAAGGCAGGGTCATTTACATTTGGAGAAATTGAAGTGGTTCGTGATGTCGGACCAATCACACCTGCCACAAAACGTGGTTTTTCAGGTGTTGAGTATTTTGCACAGGCTTCTTTAGCCAGACGCGCCGCTTCACGGTTGATCTCAGGAACCAGATCTTCCATGTGATAGTCAGACATTGAAACACGGGTACCATTAAAAGTATTGGTTTCAATAATATCGGCACCAGCTTCAAGATAGGCTTCGTGAATGCCTTGAATAATCTGTGGCTGAGTCAGCACAAGTAAGTCGTTATTGCCTTTAAGGTCGTATGCCCAATCAGCAAAACGCTCACCACGATAATCGACTTCTTCCAATTTATGGCGTTGGATCATGGTACCCATCGCACCATCGATAATTAAAATTCTCTTGGCAAGAAGTTCTTTTAGGGTGGCAAGTGTGGACATTCAAACTTTCTCAGTAAGCATCAAAAACGGCAATAATCTTAACAGATTAGTGCGCAGTTTTCTGTAACGCTTATACAGAATGCTGGATATGCTTGATATGAAAATTTGATAAAGAAACTCAAGCCGGTATAGAAAGTTGAAAACAGATGGAAATCTGGAAATTAAAGTTCTTGATAAAAGCGTGCGACTGGAAAATAAAATGTAAGCAGCTTTCATCAGAGTGTCATATAACAAAGCTAATCTTTAATCAAATATGACAGGCTCGGAAATATGACAGCCGGGTAGGAATGATCAGATATATTGCAAAACATGAATAAAGCTGGGCGATTCAAGCGTTTTATTTTTAATAAATAATTGATTATATTTGTATATTTTTAAAATTTAGAGCATGTGGTTACAGGATAAACGGCAACGAGAAAGTCTAAAAAACTGGTTTATATGACAGCACTTTGTCATATAATTGTCACAATTTAATTGAACAATATGGGGATTCTTGAATCCTCTATTCCTGCTTGCATGAATTCTAATCAAACTCCCTTAGGTTCAGCACAACAGTCGCCTTCTGATAAGCCGGCCAATGTTCATGTGCCAACACCGAAATTTTTTATGCCGGTGTTTCTGACTCTAATTATCTCCACGCTGATCTATATCGGCTTCCAATTGACCTCAGATTTAGCTCATATTCCACCGATCGGTCTGTATTCAATGATTCTTTTAGGCACGGCGTTATTCATTGCGCTGGGCTTTGAATTCGTCAATGGTTTCCACGATACAGCCAACGCGGTTGCCACCGTAATCTATACCAACGCATTGTCTGCACCGGTTGCAGTCATGTGGGCAGGTTTCTGTAATTTCCTTGGGGTAATGGTGGCCAGTGGTGCCGTTGCTTACGGGATCATTGCATTACTTCCTGTTGAACTGATTATGAACGTGGGTACAGGGGCCGGTTTTGCCATGGTCTTTGCCATGTTGATCGCCGCGATTCTCTGGAATCTGGGCACCTGGTTCCTGGGTATTCCTGCTTCTAGTTCACATACCTTGATTGGTTCGATTCTGGGTGTGGGTATCATGAACTATCTGCTCAATGCAGGTGGCGGTGCTTCCGGTGTGGACATGGAACAGGTGCTGAAAGTTGGTAAAGCATTGCTGTTTTCACCTTTGATCGGTTTTGCTTTTGCTGGAGTGCTATTCCTGCTGGTGAAGAAGATTTTCAGAAAACAGCTTGAACTGTTTAAGCCACCTGAAGGCAATAAGCCACCACCACCGCTGATTCGTGCCATTCTGATCTTTACCTGTACAGGTGTAAGCTTCGCGCACGGTTCAAACGATGGTCAAAAAGGTATGGGTCTGATCATGCTGATCCTGATCGGCTGTGTACCTTTGGCATATTCACTGAACAAAAATCTGGATGCAGCTCATATCCAGTCTTTTGGCCAGTTGTCTGCGCAAACGGCTGATGCGATTTATCCGCAGCATGAAGATATTCCGGATGAGAAGGCTCGTGCCATCATCACGACCTACATTCAAACCAAAGAATTGAATGCTGAGGTTGTTCCTGCACTGGCAAGCCTGACGGATCACTTGGGTGATAAAGTCGGTAGTTACAGCAATATTAAAGATGTTCCAGAAGCGCAAGTTTCAGAATTCCGTAATGACATGTACCTGAGCACCACAGCATTTAAACGTCTGGACAAAGCAGAAGCTTTACCGGCAATGAGCGAGGCTCAGGAACAAACCGTTGATGAGTATCGCGACAACCTGGATTCATTCCTGCAATACATTCCAACCTGGGTGAAAGTGGCAACAGCCTTGGCATTGGGTTTAGGTACCATGGTGGGTTGGAAACGAATTGTCGTGACGGTTGGTGAACGGATCGGTAAAGAGCACATGACTTATGGTCAGGGGATGTCTGCTGAGCTAGTAGCCATGTCTACGATTGCGGCTGCTGATGGCTTTGGTATGCCAGTCTCTACCACGCACGTTTTAAACTCTGCCGTTGCGGGTACGATGGTGGCGAACAAATCCGGTCTGAACTTCAAGATGGTGAAATCGATTCTGTCTGCCTGGGTGTTTACACTGCCAGCAACGATCTGTTTATCCGGTGGTTTATACTGGTTACTTTTGAAAGTGTTCTAAGAAATTCGATGTAAAAAACGCTGCTTAGGCAGCGTTTTTTTATGGGTGCTAGAAAAGTTTTAGCCTTAAGAAATAGCAATTTTCTTTCTGAAAATGAGAGACTTCTTATTATCTCATGGCTTTTAGAAATATAAGGGATGTTCCCTCTCCCTATGGGATGAGTAGCATTGCTGCGCAAGGGGGTGAGGGTAATCAGAAGGCTAAAAGTACTTTCAATAGAGAGATTAATAGCTAATTTCAACTAAATGTAAAAAATGAGTATTTCTTAGTCTTACTTTTGAAAGATGAGAAGTGCACTTCGCAAGGTAACAAAAATCTTTTGTTAGGCTGATGATACTTCCTGAGTATCTTTACAAGCACTGCTTGTGAAAGATACGCAAGACAGCCTAATGGAGACATCCATGTCGCCTGACCAATAAAATTGATTTCATCTTTATTTCAGAAAAAATTACTTCTTCAACTTACCCAACAATCCCTTCGGCAGTTTATCCGTTGCAAAACCATAAAGCGCGGCAAATGGTAGAGCAGTACGTGCCAGATAAGCCACACGCCATAAACCGCCATGATTCGCGCCTGACATCATCAATTCAAGTGGGTGATTGAGTTGTACATCAGGGTTTGCAACAGACTCAGAGTTGCGTAAGTCATGAATCCACAGGGCTGCCATAATCGCATTAGTGGTTTCAGGTGCAAACGCTTCTACATCAAACAGGCTGGCACCATTAAACGCAGCTTTCAGCAGTGGATTCTTGGTCACTGAATAAGTCGTTGTTGAAGGAGCGATATTGATGCTCACTTGCTGCCCGTTGGCACGAGCCAATGTTGCACGCCATTGCTGGATGCGTTTAGCCAGTGCATAGTTTGGACCTTGCTCAACGACCAAACAGTCGCAAACACCATAGGACTTGTCGCCAACCTTAAACAGATCCTGCTCATTCTTCTGGAAAAAATGCTTGCGTGAAATCAGTGAAATGCCTTTGGTTAACGTACTTTCCAGTTTTGACAGCTGTTGGTATTTGCTTTGTGAAGCCTGCACCACTTCTTCTGGAACTGCATATACATCCGTCGGGGTGCACATATACATTAGGCTGGTATTGGCTTTCTGCTCACTGACATATTTCATAATGGCATCCATCGCCATAGAAACACGGACGTGCTTTTCACCGTCCAGATAAGCAATTGCCGCGAGATCCAGATCCTGTTTGAACTGAATCAGCCATTGGGCAATTTCAGGAATCTGGGTGAGCAGGTTAGCCCCCAGTTTTTCTTTTAAAACTTCCAGTGAAGTATCAGTTGGCAGCGCTTCAACTGATGGTGCATATAAAGTGGCGTTGCCTTGACTTACTGTATCCAGAATTTTGCCCCAGACACGGGTATTCGGCAGGTCAATTGCGACGATATTGGCTTTCCATTTCGACAGCCAGGTCAGTGGACCTGCTTCAGAAGCAGCCCCAAATAGAACAGTGGTACGATCGGATAGGTCAAACCATTCCGGATGGGCAATACATTCACGCAGGGCATTGGCATGACTTGGCTCGACAATGCCACGCTCTTCCCAAGACTGGATCTGATCCAGTAATGCTTGTCCTTGCAGCTTTTTGCCATGGTAAGGCACATACCATTCTGGGGCTTTTTCAGACTGGCCTTTCAGCTGGAAAGTATTCAGGTTCTGAGCAGGCAGAGACATCACATCTTTTAGTAGATGCTTCTGGCCATCACGATAAAACTCAAAGCTAGCATGTGCGGTTTCCAGACCTTGCTTGGCAATACTCAATGCTGCACCCGCAGAGCGTAATCCACCTTCAACCAGATGTTTAAAGTGTAGTGGATATTGCTTACGCCAGTTCTTTTCCTGTTGTGCTGCAGTAGCATGTACAGGATCGACTGCGCCTAAGGCTTCAGAAATAATGTTACGGCCGATTTTCGATGTGCTTGGTTTTTGTTGTGAAGCAGAAATGGGAAATTGAAGACCGTCTAGGGAAGTGGACATGCAAAATATCTCGCGACTTACAGCAATTAATATACAGATGTATACATTATCGCTGCTAAGTTGCTTCCTGGGTTGGCATTAAATTCCAGTCTTGAGCGTTAATTTATTACGAGATGTTTCAAGGAAAAAGGAAGCTCGAAACTTCCTTTTTAGTAATGGATGGCTTTGTTGCACAAACCTATCTCTAAAGGCTTATTCCACAATATAATTTTCAAATGAATAAGTCGACACCTAAAATTTATCGCACAACCAATTGGTCTTCATATAACCGAGCTCTCATTAATCGTGGAAATATTGCCATTTGGTTTGATCCTGCTACGCAATGGTATGCCCCATCAAAAGGCAAACAAGGACGAAATCAAACTTACTCCGACGCAGCTATCCAATGCTGCCTAATGATTAAATCTCTCTTTCGATTGTCTTTACGCATGGTCACTGGCTTTGTTCAAAGTCTCATCCATCTTTGTGGGTTAAATTGGATAGCGCCAGACTACACTACAATTTGTAGACGACAACAGCATATTGATATTGTGATTAGCTATCAAAAAAGTTGTGATGGACTGTATCTAATCGTTGACTCTACAGGTCTGAAATTCTTAGGTGAGGGTGAATGGAAGCGTAAAAAACATCAGCCTGAATATCGTCGCCAATGGCGTAAATTACATATTGGTATAGATGCTAAAACCTTACAAATACGCGCTGTTCAGCTCACAACCAACAATGTGAGTGATTCACAGGTACTTGGTGATTTACTCGATCAGATTCCACAAGATGAGAGAGTTGACTCCGTCTATACCGATGGAGCTTATGATACCAAACAGTGCCGACAGGTCATTGCGGATCGGCAAGCACATGCAGTGATTCCACCAAGAAAAAATGCGAAGCCATGGAAAGATAAAAAGATGGGCTCGCTAGAACGCAATGAGTTGCTTCGAACAGTTAAACGTTTAGGAAGAACTATTTGGAAGAAATGGTCAGGCTATCATCGCCGCAGTTTGGTGGAAACCAAGAGGCATTGCATCAAATTATTAGGGGATAAACTCAGTGCGAGAAATTTTCAAAGCCAAGTCAATGAGATTCATGCACGTATGGCAGTATTAAATAAATTTACGGACTTAGGCAGACCACATACCCGAGTTGTCACTTAAATTTGAGTAGATATGAGAAGTCTTAACTTTTAAATCTTTGTGCAACAAAGCCGTAATGGATTAAAAATTAATTCGCTGTGCCTTTGATCAGTTCTTCCAACATGAAAGCGGTATTGTCCAAACCCGCACCAGTGATGTACCAAGCATCAGCATTCACATAGATCACTTTTTTCTCTGCCAAGGCTTTGGCATTTTTTAGGGCAGGGTGTTTCTGAATATTATCCTGAGCGGTGTATTTCTGGGTATTCACTGCACCACGATCCAGGACAATGATGTAATCCGGATTCTTCTCAACGGCTGTTGTAATACGCTGAACATTTTTCTCCGCTGCTTTCAATGCTTCCGGAGAGCCTACTTCTGGACGGGGTGCATTTGACTGTTCAGAGGGGTCCAATACCGGTTTAAAACCTGCTAATTCATAAACAAAGCCAAAACGGTCATTTTCTGCATGTGGCATAAAATTTTCACCGACTGCAAACAGCATCAGTGCAGTTTTGCCTTCAGTCTGCTTTTTCAGTTGTTGCTGCAGCGTTGCGATTTTACTAAGCTTTTCAGTAGCAATTTTCTCTTTACCAAATGCACGTGCCAAGACATGGGCACGTTCCGTCAGATCGGCAATATATTGGCTAGTATCTGGTGAAAGATCTAAAGTCGGAGCAATACCTTTAACAGCCTCTGCTTTAGAAGCCGAACGGCCACCGACAATAATCAGGTCAGGTTTAGCAGTTTTTAGTACATTGAGATCCGGTTCGAACAGTGAACCAGCTTTGGTGAATTTGCCCTGCTGGTATTTGCTTAAATTGCTTGCAAAGCTTGCTGCAGGCACCAGCTGAGCTTCAAGCCCTAGTGCATTCAAGGTATCCAGTGCAGATAGGTCATATACTGCGATCTTTTTCGGAGCTTTTTTAAGTTGAATATTTTGGTCTTTATAGTCGAAAGTGACCTGTGCAGAAACTGTAAAAGAAGTTGTCAGTCCTAATATTGTGACAAGTGCTAAAGTCTTAAATTTCATGTTTATTCCTCTAAATTCGCGACAAGATTAGCATAATTTATAGAAATGAAAATCATTTTCATATGTGAATAATTAAAAAAGGGATAATGGCTATCCCTTAATCATTTAAAACTTTAGAAGGGGATTTGAGTTAGTTTATTCAGGAAATGCGGAATAAGTCGTGGTTCCAGAATAATGGTCATCACCACACCATAAGCTGCACCCCACAGATGGGCACTGTGATTGATATTACTGTTGCCGCGTTTGCCCGACCAGATACTATAAGCCACATATAAAACAGCAAAAATAATCGCAGGGACTGGAATAAAGAACACGAAAATCAGCTTCCATGGTTCAAACAGAATATAAGCGAACAAAACCGCGGATACTGCACCGGAAGCACCCAAGCTGGCCCAGCGCGCATCATTTTTATGTTTCAGATAACTTGGCAAAATCGCTGCAACCAGACCACCAAGATAAAACAGAATAAAGCCCAGATCATATAAATACTGGCGATAAAAACTTTCAATAATGCTGCCGAAAAAGAACAGCGTGATCATATTGAACAGTAAATGCGTGCCATCTGCATGGATAAAACCATGGGTAATGAAACGGTCATATTGACCACGTTGCATGGCAGGCGGCCAGAAAATCAGACGATTCATTACCGTTTCTTTTGAAAAAGCAATAAAAGAAACAATACAGGTGATCAGAATAATAGTGGCAGTATGATTAAAAGGTAAATCAAGCATATAAGTAATTCTGGTCCTATCTATTTGACAATGATCATGCCATTAAAACAAATCTAAAGTGCGACTTTTATAATAAATCCGACAATTTTGGTTGAATTTTTATAATTACCCCGCATCTTCAGTTAAAATAGCAGCTTCAGCTTGAGGAAATTATTGTTATGTCGACTGAGAACAGCAACACTCCGGTTGCAGAAGAAATTCCAAATCTTTTGATTACACCGACAGCACAAGAGTATTTAAAGGATCTATTGGACAAACAGAATACACCAGGTATTGGCGTACGTGTGTTTGTAGAAAATCCGGGTACACCGCGCGCTGAATGTTGCATGGCTTATAGTGCACCTGATGAGGTTGTACCTACAGACTATAAGCAGGAATATCCAGATTTTCCGGCCTATATAGACTCTCCGTCAATTCCATACTTGCTAGATGCAGTTATTGACTACAATAAAGACCGTTTTGGTGGTCAGCTGACTTTCCGTGCACCAAATTCTAAAGTGCCACGTGTGGGTCCTGATGCCTCTGTAGAAGAACGTATTACTTATGTGCTTCAGTCAGAAATTAACCCAGGTCTGGCAGGTCATGGTGGTAACTGTGCACTGGTTGAAGTGGTTGAAGATCCTGAGCATGGCTTAACTGCGGTTCTTAAATTTGGTGGCGGTTGCCAAGGCTGTTCAGCAATTGATGTGACTTTAAAACAAGGTGTTGAAACAACCTTGAAACAGCACATTCCTGAGTTGGCACGTGTCGTTGACCAGACTGACCATACCCAAGCTGAAGGTGCTTATTTCAAATAAGTCTCTAATAAAATTTAGCTTGTAAGAAATACCTCGAATAATCGGGGTATTTTTTTATTTGTATTTGATAGTGATAATAATTATCAATAGTGATTGTATTTGTAATTACTTTTGTTACAATGCGTCACAATTCCAGCAATATTTCTTCATAAATCAACTTTTGGGGCACCTTCGAATATGAGTAAGCCGTTTATGAAATCGACTTTGGCCTTTGCAGTGCTTTCAGCATTAGCTGTTTCAGTACAAGCACAAGACCAGGTAACTGAAGAACAAAAAGCAGCATTACAGACTGAAGCTACTAAATTGCAGACCATTGTGGTAACCACAGCGGGCGGTTTTGAACAAAATATTGCAGATGCACCTGCTTCTATTTCAGTCATTACCGCGGAAGAATTACAAAAAAAATCATATACAGATGTAATTGATGCTGTAAAAAATATGCCAGGTGTTTCTGTACAAGGCGGTGGCAATAATAAAGAGATTACAATCCGAGGTATGGGTGCAACCTACACGAAATACCTTGTTGATGGCAGACCAATTAGTGCCGGTAGAGCAGTGAATGGTAATGGTACAGATGGTGGGAAAATTGGTGCATATTTACCACCAATTGACATGATTGAACGGATCGAAGTCGTACGTGGTCCAATGTCATCACTTTATGGTTCAGATGCTATGGGGGGGGTAATTAACATTATTACTAAAAAAGCGTCTGCTAGTAATTGGCATGGAAGTATTTCTCCTGAATATACGAAGTCTGATAATGATTATGCAAATGATAGTTATGGCGTCAGCATGTATGTCACAGGCCCATTAATTCAAGATAAATTATCTTTAAGTATAGATGGTAACTTCCAGGGGAATGACGAAAGTGACTTTGTCGGTGGAGAAGGGCAAAAATCTGGTTCAAGTGAGTCTGAGAAGAAAGTTAGAAAGCTCGGTACTGAACTGGTTTGGAATATCGATGAACATAACGATATTGGTTTGAGATATGATTTTACAGGGCAGCAGTACACCACAACACTGGGTAAAAGTGTGGATGTTGCCACTCAAGCCTCTATCAATGAAAATGAGAAAAATCTATATACCTTAACGCATAAAGCACGTTACGATAATTTTACCCTTGATTCATACTATCAAGATGAAACAACTAAAAAAGTTTATAGTGGTGCCGTTGCTGACGAAAAAAATGAAGAATTAAAAGTCTTTAATACACAAGGCTCATTCTTTTTGGGTAACCATGCATTAACAGTGGGTGGTCAATATCAAAAAGAAAAAATCACTGATACCACAAATGGTCTAGCCGATATTACTGGGGTCACTTCACTCGACCGTTGGTTATTTGCTTTATATGCAGAAAATGAGTGGAGCATTACCGATGATTTCGCTTTAACTGTGGGCGCCCGCTACAATAAAGATGAATACTTTGGTGGTGAAATTACACCGCGTGTCTATGGTGTTTATCATTTAACAGATGTTATAACTTTGAAAGGTGGTGTAAGTACAGGCTATAAGCAACCAACGATTAGCCAAATTTCAGAAGGTTTTGGTAGCAGAACAGGAAAAGGCAGTGCTGTCATCATTGGTAACCCTGATTTGTCTCCAGAAAAAAGCACGAGCTATGAATTCGGATTTAACTATTCGGCTCCTGAACTTGGCTTAACAAGCAGTTTAATGGTCTTTAAATCTGATTTTAAAGATAAAATTGTTGAAGATCGTTTATGTGACACGCCAGGAACAACAAATAGTTCTCCTGTAGAAGAATGGAAATGTTCGGCAAATGGCAAGCCATATCGATTTGTTAGCCAAATGAAAAACGTTTCCGATGCAGAAATGAAAGGTGCTGAATTCACATTAGACTATGATGTACTGGATAATCTTCACGCGAGTACAAGTTATACTTATACAAAAACTGAGCAAAAAAGTGGCGAATTTAAAGGCCAGCCTTTGAATAAAATGCCAAAACATATGCTGAATGTCGGTCTGAATTATGATGTTTCAGATACCTGGACGACCTGGCTGGACTATAATTACCGTGGCAAAACCAGTGATTATTTAAGCCGTACTTCTATGGATAATGGGACACCGGGATATGGTACTTTTGATGCCGGTGCAGTCTTTAAAGCGACAGATAACTTAAGTTTGACTGCTGGTATTTATAACATTGCCAATAAAGAAATTACCAATGGCGATTATGACATTGTACTTGATGGTCGTAGATACACCGTGGGTATGAATATCAAATTCTAATTCATAGATATGAAAAAGCCGCTCTCGAGCGGCTTTTTTTAGTCTTCAATCTTTAAAATTTTTAAAGTATTTTCTGCATAGTAGAATTTTTCCAGATAAGCACGGGCACGTTCACGCAAATAGCCCTGATGAATCATCTGCTGAATAATCGGTATCAGCAATTCATTCAATTCATGTTGAATCAATGCTTCATCAATATTCAGATCTCGTAATAACTGATCAAAGGTATGTTCCTGATTGCGTACATACCAGGTATAAACCCCGTCATGCAGTTGCTGCTGTATATATTCCGTCTGGCGCATATGATCCCAGATCTCGTGCCCTAAACTCACCGTCTGGTTCAGATCCTGGGTTTCAATATAGTTTTTAAGCACGGACAGTGGCATGTCTTTAATCTTATGCCAAAGATTGGCCTGAAAATGGTACAGCTTGTCATCATCAAAGTGCTGGTTCAGCACATGCTCACTCATCTGGCTGAGTTTTAAAATATTTTTTTGAAGATAACGGGCGACCGTGTTGTCCAGACTGGTATCAGTGACATTTTCCAGAACAGATTTTCCCATTTTCATGAAGCGGGAAACGCCCGGAACACTCTTGGTAATCACAGAATTATCCAGATAATCCTGAATCGAATGCTGGATCAGTTGCGTAATCATGGCTGAAAAAGCAGGATTATTCACCACCGCTTTGATCAGGCGCTGACGATGACC
Organism: Acinetobacter sp. UBA5984; assembly: GCF_002429925.1. NCBI lineage: Bacteria > Pseudomonadati > Pseudomonadota > Gammaproteobacteria > Moraxellales > Moraxellaceae > Acinetobacter > Acinetobacter sp. UBA5984. The sequence goes on along the minus strand of NZ_DJBE01000060.1, from coordinate 10,758 downwards.
ACTTTTGCTGGCCACATATTGTGCAATTTTATCAATGGTCAGTACCGGAATGACATCTGCAATTTTGGTCGTATCATTGGCTGGATGAACCAGTGCGAACCGGATATGTTCGGTAATCTGCTCAATCAGAAAAGAACTGGCAGCAGTATCCAGAATCTGCTTTTGTAGCAGCTGATTGATCAGTTCACAGCTCCACAGATCTTTAAGCGTCTGCTTGCGCAACCAGAGATAAAACTCATGAAACTCGCTTCGAATGGTTTCAGATTGAGAAAATACCTGATCAAGAAAATCAAGTTGAGCATCAATCAACTGCTCAATCATCGGGTGTTTCTGCATAACTTCTCTGAAACTTAATTGAAAGGAATGAGTTTATCAGCTAGTGGATTTTTTAGGGTCTGTGTCTTGGCCAGGAAAGGCAAATAATGTTGGGCGACCTGTTTTTCTGCTTCCAGAATCGGCATATGACCAACATTATTTAAAATCACTGGAGTTTCGGCACGTTTTAGCAGTGAATATAGCTCTTTCACCACTTCGACATTAATAATCCGGTCCTGTTTTCCCCATAGAATTAAGGTCGGGGCTTCCACTGTACGGGTCAGACGGGCAAAGGTATCAGGCGTATACAACCGGTTAAGCATCACCACCTGATCAATCGATTTGCTGGTTTGCTCAGAACGGGCAATCAGCAATTTTTCCTGTGCATGTCTAAGCTGGTAAGGCATCGCTGGCGGATTCTGCATTAGCTGTTTGGAGACATCTTCCAGATCACCAGGTTTACTAACAATCAGGTCTTTGAGTGCATGCGGGTCTTTGGTATAAGGCGTATTTCCCATTTTATAGATGCCGGCACTATTCACTAGAAACAGGCTTTGGGTATCGAAAGGGTATTGGGATGCATAAACTGTCGCAATTGAGCCGCCTAGAGAATGACCGGCGACATGCAGATTTTTTTCAATCTTCAGGGTTTCGACAAAGGTACGTAATTGCGATGTGACATTGGGGACAGACAAGTCAAAATCTGCTGGAACCCGGGTATCGCCATTGCTCGGCAAATCTGGAATGATGACATGATAATACGGGGTCAAAAACTGGGCGACGCGGTTCCAGTTGTCGCGTGTGCCTGCCAGACCATGAATCAGGATAATCGAGGGTTTGTTTTTTGCCCCGCCTTCACTATAACTCCAGGTCACATCACCGACTTTTAGAGTTTTAGATTGTAGACCCGCCTGAATGCGTTGCTGGCTCAGATACAGCTGTAAAACTTCGGCAGACTTGGCTTTCGGCGGCGTAAACAGATATTGGCTATGGCTCAGGCTAGATAGGCTAAGACCTAGAGCGACTAAAGTGGAATAGATAATTTTTGAGCGCAATTTTATTATTTTCTTCATTAGCACTGTCCCCTGAAAAAACTGAGCAAAAACGCTCAAAATACTTCCGTGTTATCGATTTGCAATTTATAGATGAATCAAATCGTAATCTTTCACTTATTTTAAAGCATTCCTTAATATTGTACATCTGTTAATTATTAGCTNNGCTAAAAATTTTACAGCTAATTTTTTTTGCAAGTGACATTCAAAAAATCTAGCAGTAAGATATTCCCACTAAAAACATCGATGGTAAAAAAGAATGCTCACAGCTCAGGAAGCTATAGATCGTCTTAAAAAGGGTAACCAGCGCTTTGTCAATGGTGAAACGCAGCATTTAAAATTATTATCGCATCAGCAACGTGCTGAGATGGCAGAAAGTCAGGAACCATTTGCTATTGTTTTAGGATGTTCAGATTCACGTGTACCTGCAGAAATGGTCTTTGACCAGGGGCTGGGTGATCTGTTTGTCATTCGGGTAGCAGGTAATATTGTTGCACCGTCTCAAGTCGGCAGTGTCGAATTCGCAGCAGAAAGCTTTGGCTGTCCGATTGTAATTGTCTTGGGTCATACGCATTGTGGCGCTATTCATTCAACAATTGAAGCATTAACCAATCCGGCAACACCGCCATCTGCAAATCTGATGTCAATCGTGAACCGTGTACGTCCATCAGTTGAAATTCTAATGCAGACTGAACTGAAAGATGACCTAAATAAACTGTCTAAACATGCAGTACGCTCTAATGTGTTTGCTTCAGTAAACCAATTACGTCATGGTTCTGCAGTTCTGGAAAGCCTGATTGCTAAAGGTAAGTTACAGGTGATTGGTGCAGAATATTCACTGGAAACTGGTGAAGTGACTTTCTTTGACTTCTAAGAAAATTTCAAGATTTGATTCAGTTAAAGGCGCCTTAGAGGGCGCCTTTAATATAAGGATAAGCATTATTTAATAAAATAGTCTGGGCTTTGGCATTAGGGTGGATCTGATCCTGTTGCATTAGGCCTTTATTGCCAGCGACGCCTTGCATAAAGAAGGGTAGTAGTTTGACCTTATACTGCTGACTGACCACCTTATAGTTATTTTCAAAAGCCTTGCTATATGCCTGACCATAATTTGGCGGCATTTTCATTCCAAAAACAATAACATTCGCCTTGGCTTTCTGGCTCTGCTGTACCAGAGCTGCTAAATTTTTTTGAATCATTTGGGGTGGCTGCCCACGCAGGCCATCATTCCCGCCCAGCTCAATCACCACAATATCTGGACGATGTGTCTGTAGCAGTTTCGGTAGCCTTGCCAAGGCACCACTGGTGGTTTCACCGCTCACACTTGCATTGACCACTTTATGCTGTTTCGGATAGTGTTGGTCCAAACGTTTTTGTAATAAATGTACCCAACCTTGCTGTGGTTGCATGCCATAACCAGCACTTATACTGTCACCCAGAATCATAATGGTCTTTGCCGACAGACTAAAAGGAATCAGGCACAGTCCAAAGAATAGCAGGCAAGGCAATACACGATTTTTCTGATTTAGATCTTTCATATAGGACACGTATGATTCAAAGCAGCAACGATTCGACCATCATGCCACAAGCGATTATTTCTGCCCAGAAATTGACACAAAAGATACAACTTTCACAAAAACAACTGACTATTTTTGAAGATCTTTCGCTGGAAATTTTGACTGGAGAACAGGTCGCCATTACCGGACGTTCCGGTTCAGGAAAGTCGACTTTACTAGGCATTTTGGCCACTTTGGATCAGGCCAGTGCCGGGCAGTTAATGGTTTGTGGGGAGCTGGTATCGAGCCTGAATGAAGAACAGCGCGCTTTAGTCCGGCTAAAAAATATTGGCTTTGTATTTCAGTCTTTCCAGCTTTTGCCTCATCTTACTGCGCTTGAAAATGTCATGCTGCCTTTACGTTTACAGCCATATTTTAAATATAGCCATGCCGAACAAAAGGCGCTGGCATTGCTACAAAAGGTCGGATTAGACCGTCAGGCTCAGCAAACGCCCAAAGTGTTGTCGGGTGGAGAACAGCAACGTGTCGCCATTGCCCGTGCACTGGTCAGTGAGCCCAAAATCATTTTTGCTGATGAACCGACAGGTAATCTGGACGGGGAAACTGCCCAAGAAATCGAACAGCTGCTCTTTCAGTTNNCAATGCCAGCGTCATTTTGAACTGGTCAATGGTCAGTTGATTGAACATGCGAGTGGAGGCTGATATGCAGCATCTGTTTCGTCCTTTACTCAGACAAAGTTTTAATACGACAGGAATTTATCTGCTAATCATCGCGCTGGCCTTAGCGATTAGTGCCACAACGGCACTAAAGTTCAGTAATGAACAGATTCAGAACGCCGTTGCTTTACAGGCAGCTGAAATGCTGGCTGGAGATCTGGTGCTATCTGATAATGAACCATTGGCACAGGAATGGCGTGATCAGGCCAGGCAGCTAGATTTACAGCAATCCGAAGTCACATTTTTCAGTACGATGGCTTATACCAATGATCAGTTTGTCATGGTGAATGTTAAGGCCATTGATCAGGCTTTTCCATTGCGAGGAGAGCTACGGGTTCAACCTGCAGCAGACCAAATCCAAGCGGGGGAAATCTGGCTGAGTTCACGGGCCATGGATCTACTCAAGGTCAAACTGGGTGATGAACTGAATATTGCCGATGCCAAATTTAAGGTTACTGCAAAAATCGAGCAGGATTCGAATCAGGAGCTCGGTTTTTCTGGCTTTTCGCCGACTGTAATTATTGCTCAGTCAGAAGTGGCGCGCACCAATGCGATTCAGGTCGGTAGCCGGATTGATTACCGTTTATTAATGGCGGGTAATCCAGCCGATACCCGGCAATATGAAACCTGGTTCAAGCAGAAGATAAAATCTGAAAATGGAACTTCAGATGAAGCAGATGCTGGGGTTGAGAGACAAGAACTGGAACAGCAGGGCAGTCTGCGCTTACGTAATGCCAGCGAAGGCAATACCCGTTTAATGAAACCAATTGCCAATCTGGATACTTTTTTGCAACTGGCCAATATTCTCACCATTTTGTTATGCGGGATTGCCATTGCTTTAACTGCGCAGCGTTATGTGCAGCAGAATCAGGATCATATTGCCCTGATGCGCTGTATTGGCGCGACCAAAAATCAGATTCTGGCCGCTTATCTGGCTTTGCTAGGTTTAGTGCTTTTAATCGCCATGCTGATTGGTAGCGTAATAGGTGTAGCATTGGGTTATGGCTTATTGCAACTTATGCTACAGCTGATTCCAAACTTGCAGCTTGAGTTTTCTGCTACGGCGATGCTGCTGGGACCATTGCCAATTGCCATGCTGACCAGTGCTGTGGTGTTATTGGGCTTTGTCATGCCAAGTCTGTTTCAGCTCTTGAATACCCCTCCGATTCGGGTCATTCGTCAGCAGGAAAAATCTGTCCATTCGATGTTGTGGATGTTACTGACCGGAACCTTAAGTCTGATTATTTTCAGTGTGATTTTAACGGAAAATATTGTGCTGACAGCTTGGGTGATCGGGGCGATTATCCTGCTCTGTGCCGTACTGTATTTCACGGTCTGGAGTATCTTAAAACTGCTGCGTAATCTGAAATTCAACCTGTCTGCGTATGTGCGGACACCGTATCAGACCGCTTTACAAATTACTGCTTTAGCCCTTGGACTCAGCTTGATCAGTGTGCTGGCTGTGCTACGTACCGACCTGCTTGATCGCTGGCAGCAACAGTTGCCGGAAGGGACACCCAACCAGTTTGTCTATGGTCTGCCGCCTTTTGACATGCCTGACTTAAAAGCTCAGTTAGAACAGAATGGCTGGAAAAGTACACCCTTGTATCCCAATATTCGCGGGCGTCTGGTGGCGAAAAATGATCATCCTTTTGCTGCTGAACTGGTCAAGCAGAGTAATACCTTAAGACGTGAACTGAATCTGACTCAATCGGACCGCTATCCTCAGGATAATGTCATTGTGCAAGGGGAGGCAGGATTGAAACAGCCGGGTGAAGTTTCGGTCGAAGCCAATACTGCACAAGAGCTGGGCATCAAACTGGGGGATAAGCTCAGTTTTAGCTTGCCTGAAGGCATACTTGAGGCCAAGGTGGTGAACCTCAGAACAGTAGAGTGGGAAAGTTTTAGTCCAAACTTCTTCTTTATCTTTGCACCAAATACCATGGATGCTAATGCTGGCAGTTATTTGGGCAGCTTCTATGTACCGGAAACAGATAAAGATAAACTGGTGAATCTGGTTCAGCGGTTTTCCAATACGGTATTTATTGATGTCAGCCTGATTCTGGAAGAAATCAAACGGATTGTGAATGTACTGGTGCAGATCATTACCATTCTGGCTGTGCTGGTCAGCGTATCCGGTTTTCTGGTACTGATGGCCTGTCTAAACCTGCTCATGGATGAACGTAAACGTGAAGTGGCTTTGCTTCGGTCTTTTGGTAGTTCCAAACAGAAGCTGAAAACCATGATGAGTCTGGAAATCGGTTTTATCGGACTATTCGCAGGTATTGTTTCATGTCTGTTTGCAGAAGTGATCAGCGCCATTGCCAGCTATAAGATGGATCTGATCATCCAGCCCCATTGGGAAATCTGGATTATCCTACCTGTGTTTATGACTGTGGTATGTACCTTGATTGGGCGTTATCGTCTGAGTTATCTTTCCGAAATTCCGCCCTTGCAAAGCCTGCGTGAGATGAATCAATAAGATTTATCTTGCAGGCTGATCCGCCAACTGCTGTTGTAGCATTTGTAAAATTTCCTGCCAGAGCGGGCGGATCGGTTCAAGCAGGGCCAGGTTATGTTGATACAGTACGACACAGGCAGCGACGCCGAGCAGTAAAGCAACCAGACTGACCCAAAGGCCACGCTGCATTTTCTGACCGAGATACCAGAGCGCTGTTAGTCCGGCCCCCATGATCATGCCGCCAATATGTGCGGCATTGTTAATTCCGCTAATCATAAAGCCCATCGCCAGGTTAAGGCCCATGATCATTACCAGTGTCTTTTTATCCAGAATAAAAGGCTGACGGGGCAACATCGGCAGTAAAGACAGAACAGTCAGTGAGGCACCGAGACCCATGACTGCACCCGAAGCACCCGCACTAACACCCGGCAATAAGCCAGGATTGGCTACACCGCCTTCGATTAAGGCATAGCTGTCCTGGATGCTCATATAACCACTGAGTAAACTGCCCATCAGGCCGGCACAAATATAAAGACCTGTAAAATAGACCCGGCCAAAAATTTGTTCAGCGACACTACCAAAAATATACAGTGCCCACATATTCAACATCAGGTGAATTAAGCCAAAATGAAAAAACATGCTACTAAACAGGCGTATGGGTTCCGCTAAATACGTTAAAGGTGCATAATCTGCTCCCCAGCGAATGGCATCTGGAGAACTNNGAGTGCGGTCATCCACCAGAGCTGCATTTCCAGTTTGCGATGTGTTGTTGGGGGAGAATATTCAGGCATGCTATTTTTTTGCTGTGATTGTATATTTCGAATAAGCTTAACACGAAAAATTGAATTTTCAGGAGTAACGCACTGACATGAAAGCCTTTCTGACCCGTACCCTTCTCGTGATTGTCAGTGTGATTCTACTTGTTCAACTATGGATTTTTGCAAGCTTGGCTTGGTGGCGGACCAATCCGGTGAATACCACCATGATGATGCGGATCGATTATTGGACTGAACCCTCCACACCTATTCAACATCAGTGGCGTCCTTATGATGAAATCAGTACCAATCTGAAGCGGGCAGTTGTTACGGCAGAAGATGGAAAATTCATGCACCATCATGGCTTTGACTGGGATGGTATTCAGACTGCACTCAGCCGTAACAAGAATGAAGGCCGTGTTGTAGCAGGGGGATCAACCATTTCCCAGCAGCTGGCTAAAAACCTGTTCCTCGTTAACAAGCGTTCATTCCTGCGTAAAGGTCAGGAAGCTGTTGCGACCTGGATGATGGAACGCATGTGGTCTAAAGAGCGTATTCTGGAAGTGTATTTAAACTCGATCGAGTTTGGAGATAATATTTATGGGGCAGAAGCAGCAGCCAAACATTATTTCGGTAAGACCGCTAAGAGCCTGACCCGTGATCAGGCCATCTTCCTGGCAGCGATTCTCACCAATCCAAAATATTTTGAAGATCATCGTAATGCATCGGCACTAAAAGCACGTAAACGCATGATTCAACGTTATATGCGCTATGCCGAAATCCCTTAAGTAAAAATATCAAGATAAAGCCCAAATATTTGGGCTTTTTTTATGAAAATGTCATTAATTTGAAGCATACTAAAAGCAATAAGCAAGACTTGAAAATAGCGTAGGTTTGATATGAATACGGCAGCCAGTACGACTTCAGTACCAACCGAATATACTTATAATGATCGTTACATTAATCGTGAACTGTCTATTCTGGATTTCCATTTGCGAGTGCTGGAACAGGCGGTCGATCCTTTGCATCCTTTGTTGGAACGCATGAACTTTCTGTTGATTTTTTCACGTAATCTGGATGAGTTTTTTGAAATTCGTGTGGCTGGCGTCATGGAACAACTGGATTTGGGCAATGAAAGTCGCAGTCCAGATGGTTTGACGCCAAAACAAGTATTAGAACAGATTGCCGAAACTGCGCATGCCGCCATTGAACGCCAGTACCGTATTTTAAATGAAGAGATTTTACCAAAACTGCGTGAGGAAGATATCTGCTTCCTGCGCCGTGGAGAGCTAACACCAGCACAATCGGCCTGGGTGAAAAAATATTTTCAGGAGCAGGTTGCTCCAGTTCTTACGCCTATTAGCCTTGATCCGGCCCATCCATTCCCACGATTGGTCAACAAATCCTTGAACTTTATTGTGACGCTCGAAGGGAAAGATGCCTTTGGCCGTCAGATTGATCTTGCAGTTGTTCCTGCGCCACGTTCATTGCCGCGTGTGGTACGTTTACCGGACGAACTCACTGATGGTAAAGAACATCATGTAATGTTATCCGCCATCATTCATGAACATGTGTCTGACCTGTTCCCAGGCATGACCGCGACCGGCTGTTATCAGTTCCGTGTCACCCGAAATGCCGATCTGGCCTTAAATGAAGATGTTGAAGACCTGGCCAAAGCCTTAAAAGGCGAATTGAGTTCGCGCCGTTTTGGTCGTGCGGTTCGTCTGGAAGTCACCGAAAATTGTCCGCAGCATATTTATGAATATCTGCTGGAAGAATTTGATCTGGATGAAGAACAGCTTTATAAAGTGGCAGGACCGGTTAATCTGGCGCGGTTACTTTCCAACTTCAAACGTCCACATTTACGTTATGATTCACATACGCCAATTCTGCCTAAAGTACTGAAAAAATCTGAAAATGTTTTCAGTGCCATGCAGAAGCAGGATATTTTGCTACATCATCCATTTGAATCTTTTGCACCCGTGATTACGCTATTACGTGAAGCGGCACGTGACCCTCAGGTACTGGCAATCAAGCAAACATTGTACCGTAGTGGTCCAGATTCCGAGATCGTGCAGGTGCTGGCAGAGGCGGCCCGTAACGGGAAAGAAGTTACTGCCGTTATCGAGCTGCGTGCACGTTTTGATGAAGAATCCAATATTGCAGTTGCCAATGTGCTGCAAGAAGCGGGGGCTGTCGTGGTCTATGGCATTGTTGGCTATAAAACCCATGCCAAAATGATTCTGGTGGTACGCCGAGAAAATAACAAGTTGGTGCGTTATGTACATCTGGGTACCGGGAACTATCATGCGGGCAATGCACGGATTTATACCGACTATGGTTTGTTAACCACGGACAAAGATCTGTGTGAAGATGTGCATCGTATCTTCCAGGAATTGACCGGAATGGGGAAAATGGCCAAGCTGAAAAAGCTGCTCCATGCACCATTTACCTTGCATGCCCAGCTGATCAATTATATTGATAATGAAATTGCCAATGCCAAAGCGGGCAAGAAAGCCCAGATTATCGTGAAGGTCAATGCTTTAACTGAACTGCAACTGATCAACAAACTTTATGAAGCTTCTCAAGCAGGTGTACAGATTGATCTTATTATCCGCTCGATTTGTTGTCTACGTCCAGGCTTGCCGGGACTTTCAGAGAATATTCGGGTACGTTCAATCGTCGGCCGTTTCCTGGAACATACGCGCGTATTTTATTTTAGTAATAATGGTAATTCTCGTATTTATTGCTCAAGCGCAGACTGGATGGATCGCAACCTGTTTAATCGTGTAGAAGCCTGTTTCCCGATCGAAGATGAAGTATTAAAGAAACGTATTTACCAGCAAGGTTTATTAAATTACCTGAAAGACAATCAACAGGCCTGGTTGTTACAGGGAGATGGAAACTGGGTGCGTGCTCAAGTCGCTGAAGGTGAACAACCACATAATGCACAGCGTACTTTATTGGAAACCTTTAAATAACTCAAACAAACTAAAAAGGCTGATAATTCAGCCTTTTTTATATTTTATCAATTTTGAGAATGGATAAATGGATTCGCGAGTTTTTGATAGATTCTGCGAATAGCGGCATAAATCTGGTAATCGTGCAGACTTAATCTGTTTTGAATTTCGGCCAAAGTCAGGTCTTGGCTGAAATACTTTAAAATTTGTACCTCAGTCTGATTTAAAAGATGTATCTTTGTTTTCTGACTCACTAAATAACGGGCTAATTCAGGATGTAGATCGGAGTCACCACGTAGGATAATTTTCAGGCTTGTTACTATTTTCGAAACAGGATGCGAAGCAATCAGATATCGATCCACGCCAAATGACAAGAATAAATCGATCATTTCAGGTGAATCATCAGGTAAAACTGCAATCAGATGAGGAATCTGGATTCGTGCTTGAATTACATTAAGATTCTTAAGTTGGGCTTTCTCATGAATCTCATATAACACTAGATTGGGAAGATACTGTTCAATATGGGATTGAGCAGACAGATGAGCGGTATAGGACAGCATATCTGGTTGATAACCGAGCTGTAGCAATGCAAGATCAAGATTGGAAGAGAGCGGTGGTGGATAAGGTTGCACCAATAATACGGGTGCGGGCAAAAATGAGGCCAAAGAAATCTTATCCTGAGAGTAATTAATATACAGATGTATTTTGGCTTAAATTATTCTCAATGCCAATCCCAAGAAATAGGGATTTAATTTTTATATATTATAAATAGTTAAAGTTTGAAAAATTGATTTTTGGATCATTTTAATTAACTGAATGTATAAAAATTGGTGGTGTTTTAAAAAGTATGCTGACATTAAATGAAGCCATTATTGATGTAAAAGAAAGTTAAGTCGAAGGCTTTAAAATGGTTTTCAAGCTTTTTGGAGAAATTACAACTTCTTCTAAAACCACGCCTTATTCGATGCCTTATTTTGCAAT
>NZ_DJBE01000031.1:0-3747 GCF_002429925.1 Acinetobacter sp. UBA5984 | reverse complement strand
TCATGGCTACATTATACGAAATCAGCATTAACAACCAAAATACTTTAAAGCATAGATATAAGCAGTATTCAATTTCATTAAAAACTCATCTATATAACGAGGATCAGCATCAGCTTGAATTCGAACAATCATATCGTGATATTCGCCAGCTAATATTTCAAAAATCATAGTGTGATGTGTATCGGCAATCCATGAAAGATGATCATCATCAGTAAAACTATGAATACAAGAATCTAAATCTATTTTTAACTTATTCATTGTTCTCTCCAGTAGTTAGAAAGTATAAAAAGGGTGATATTTCAAAAGATGAGAAACCATAAAACGCTTTTGAATGATCTTGCCACATAAAGTGCATCGAATATTATCTGATCTCATTAATTCACCTCACAAAGTTCGCACCCATTCGGGATGCTCTGTATCTACCGATCTAAAGCAAATGGGAGCTTGTAATCAGAGAGAAGAAGTTTCAGGATTCAATTGTGGTTGTTCGGGAACACTCCGTTCCCTCTGTTCAGGCTGTGAATAGGCATATTGGTTTTGTTGTTGTGGTGCTTTGGCATAATTGAAAGGACGATAACCAGACAGCCATTTTCTGCAATCCTCTTGAGATACATTAGACATATAGTTGCCCTGCTGATCTATAGCCATGAGCCGACCATTTGCAAGCGTCATAACGCCCGACATTCTTGGGAAGTCTTGTGGCTGTATTTGTGGTTTATATTCGAAGTCATACGGCTTATCAGGATTATAGACAACAGCCTGGAATACTTGACCATCAGGTAAGACAGAAGATTGTTGTTTAGTTAATTGGTCAAACCATGAAATACATTCAGGCATATCGAGATTCATAGCCTTTCTGCATTCAACATCAGGATTGAAATTTTCTTTATATTCAGCTAAAACCTGCTCAGCAGTTTGACCCTCTTTTGCATCTAACATTACATATTCAGGCTGTTCAATTGGCTTTTGTTCTACTACTTCATCTTTTGGAAATAAACCAAAAAAGCCAGTTTCAGAAGCCTTTGAATAACCCAAAGCAAAGATTGCTATAGGTATTGCAAAGAAAACCATATAAAGCAAAGGCACACGCTTTTGTATGTTATGGACGTTTGAAGATACATAATACTTATATAGATTTTTTGGGTAGCGGAAACGCTTTACAGATAAAGCCTGTTTTCTTGTAGCATTTGCAAAATATGTCTGAACCTCTGCAAACTCATAAATCATTGCAACATCTAAGCCCCATAAACGACGCATGACATAATGAACAGAACAAGCAGCTCGCACCTGTTCACGCAATAATTTTGGGTTTTGGGTAATCAAGTAAATATCAAAGCCAAAATGACCATGCAAAGTCAAAGAATCGCCAATATCTAATATTTCTGCTTTACGTTTTTTTTCAGCATCAGTTCGGGCAGTACCTAACAGATCCTGTGCGCTAAAAGCAGGATGTTCATGTGCTTCATCAAAAAAGATAATTGAGCCATCTGGAAGATCACGCCAATCAAAAGGTTTTTCAGGCGTTGAGTTAATCGTTAATACACCTGGATAATTGATGCCGATAATATTTGTGTAAATGCGTCTATTTGGATGCTTTCTTGATAGTTGATCAATTAAAGACATGCAGTAAAGACTTTTACCTGTTCTTGGTGGAGCTGAAATAAGTGTTTGCATGAATTATACCTCTTAGCAAGGAAAAGCGCGGGCGTCGTCGTCGAAACTCCTCCTCCTTCCTTGCTTATCCTTTGCCTAGAGCTAATTTTGAAGATTTAATAAAAGCAGCCGTACCAATCGCAGACATAATTACAGACAAGGCTTGTGGAATTTTTAAAATACCCATGATGCCCATAATATCGGCAGGTACATTGTTATATAGACCGAGCATTGCGTTTTGAGCTTGCATCACTAAATCATTGATGAATGTATAAGAAATAAAAGCTAGACCAGCACCTAAAAGAAGCTTAGCAACCAATGACGAAGCAAACGCGGCAAGGATAGTTATTAATAACTGTGGCATTATGATTTACTCGTAATAATGTAAGCACCGTACAAGTACGAAGCTATAAGGATTAAAGTTCCGAAAATCGCTAATTTGTCGCACCACATAGCAAAGCTGAAAGTCTTGGAGAAAGTCTTTCCAGTAAATAATTGGAATGACAGTGTTCGATCCGCAGGACAAGCAGCAGAACCGCCAAAAATATTTGTTTTTAAATCTTGTGGTGTTAAAGCCTTTTCAGGTACAGCATCATTTCCAAATGGATTATCACCTACCCCTTCTTCATCACCCTTGAGAAAATCCTTTATCTCATCAAGAACACCTTTTGTATCATCTATTTTTTGATTAGTTTCAGAAAGATCGATGTTCCCACCTACACCACCATTACCACCATCACCACCATCACCACCAATTTTCCCGAGAATGGCATCCAATTTATTAGAAAGAACAGAAGTCATATTTTTAATGACGTTTTCCAATCTATCTAAATTAATAATAGTGTTGGTCGTTGTGTTGGTCGTTGTATTGGTGGTTGTGTTGGTAATATTGGTATTGTTATTAGTTGTACTGGTAGAAGTACTGGTACTTGTCGATGTAGAAGTACTTTCACTATTAGCTGTATTTTGTGACGGTGGTCCGTTAGGGTCAGCCGGATCAGGAGTTGCAGGATCAGAAGGTGGCTTATTTGGATCAGGAGTTTTAGGTGGTGGATTGGTTCCGCAATCTTGACCCGTTGAAATAGCACTGCATGTCATGCCCGGTTCAATATCTACATCGACACAAGCACGAATGCGATATTGGCAACCTTGAACACAAACATAACTCTTTGAATTAACAGGGACTTTTAAATCTTTTGAAGTAGCGGAAGGACAAGAAATCTCTTGCTTTGTGACAGCTAAGCCACCTGCATAACCTGACCCGTTCTTGTAATAACAGATATATTGAAATGGATTATCATAAACACAAGAATGGAATTGCGAGCCAATTGATTGATAATATTTGGTAGCTGCTTCCTGTGGAGTAGAAGAAACAAATTTTCCATTAACAGCCCACAAAGTAGCAGAATATGAATTAACAGAAATTAATATAGAAATAAAAAAAACTAAATATTTAAACGCTTTCATAAAACCCCCAAATATTTAATTTCTTATTTCAAAAGACGATAAAAAGCCAAGAAAACAACAGCCAAAATAATCCAGTTAAGATCAGATTCTGTCATTTTCTTGGCTCCAAAAATTAACGACCGAAGAAGCCAATAACTTTTTTAGCACCGTAAATGACAACAACGATACCCAACGCCCAAAGAGCACCAGTTTCAATGTTAGCTTCAGCATCAGCACCAGTTAAAGCAGTTGACACATCAAGAGCATTAGCATTGCTTGACATAAGAGCAGTTGAAACAGTAGCCCCTAAACCATAAGTAGCAACGTTTTTACGATTGATTACCGCTAGGCGGTTTTGACTTGTTTTTTTCATGAGATGAGCCTCAATTAGTTATTAAAAGAACCGCATTATTTTTTTAACTACAAAGACCAATGCGAAAATCCCTATAGCCCACTGGAGAATCACATCACGATCCGCCCCAGTTAATTCAGGCAAAAAGGTAGCTTCTTGCCATTCGATGCAAACTTGTGCAGTACCTGCCGAAGGTGGAGTTAAGGTTTTGCACTCGTAAGACATTCTTTAAAATCCTGTTATAATGTTTATAAGTTATTGATATTTAACAGATTATACATTATACGAAATAGTGT
>NZ_DJBE01000049.1:0-21302 GCF_002429925.1 Acinetobacter sp. UBA5984 | reverse complement strand
GACCACCGAAGCCACCTTGACCGCCGAAGCCACCTTGACCGCCAAAGCCACCAGCAGCGCCTTGACTACCGAAGCCACCCGCGCCACCTTGACCACCGAAGCCAGCACCTTGTGGACCAGCAGGAGCACCAGCTGGACGAGGATTACGTGCAGGTACTACTGTAGAAATCGCGTGTTTGTAAACCATTTGGCTTACTGTATTTTTTAATAATACAACGTATTGGTCAAAAGACTCGATGTGACCTTGTAATTTGATACCGTTTACCAGGAAGATAGAAACTGGAATACGTTCCTTACGGAGAGAATTCAAGAATGGATCTTGTAAAGTTTGACCTTTAGACATGTTATAACTCCAAAAATTTAAAAATCAGCGCAAAAAACTATCTCTATTTTTCAATTAAAAATTATAAAAAAGATAGTACTCAAATTTTGCTTTATCCGTGACAGTTTCGCAAGTCTTCTTGGGCCTGCTCGAGCGTAAAATATGTTGTAAATTTATGCTTTTCTTGCAAAGATCTCAACCAGGTATATTGACGTTTGGCAAGTTGTCGTGTCGCAAATAAAGCCTTATCCTCCATTTCCCGTTGTTTTTCATGACTTAGGTCACCTTTTTTTAAGAATTCTATGGCTTGGCGGTAACCTACTGAACGCATTGAGGGTAAATTTTCGTCAAAATCGTATTTTCCCATTAATCCTTTAACTTCATTTAAAAATCCGTTTTTCCACATAATTTCAAGACGTTTTTCAATACGTTTATGCAATTCTAACCGATCAGGCATTAAGGCATAATTATGGAAACTGTAACGATATGGTAAATTTTTTGGTTGTTCTGCTTGTAGTTTTGTAATCGGCTCACCTGTTAGCTTAAAAACCTCTAATGCGCGGATAA
Source organism: Acinetobacter sp. UBA5984 (assembly GCF_002429925.1). Classification (NCBI taxonomy): domain Bacteria; kingdom Pseudomonadati; phylum Pseudomonadota; class Gammaproteobacteria; order Moraxellales; family Moraxellaceae; genus Acinetobacter; species Acinetobacter sp. UBA5984. The sequence continues at coordinate 20,413 of NZ_DJBE01000049.1, read as the reverse complement.
TTCTCTGTTTATCACTCACTTTAAATTTCTGACCCGCCAAGGGATCTACCTGACATAATTTAGCATACACCGCTTCCCACCCTTCACGAGCTGCTTCCTCTTCAATCTGGGCACGCACCGCGTAATCTGCGCTTGGTAAATTATCAGACAAGCCTTCAAGTAAGGCCTTAAAATACAGCATGGTGCCACCCACCAGAATTGGAGTTTTACCACGTGCATGAATATCATAAATCAGACGGCAAGCATCTTCGACAAAGTTTGCTGCAGAATAGACTTCGAGCGGGCTAATAATATCGATTAAATGATGCGGATAGCGCTCTAACTCGTCTTTAGAAGGTTTCGCTGTACCAATGTCCATTTCCCGATAGACCAGCGCAGAATCGACAGAAATCAGCTCAAAATGACCTTGCTCGTATAGTTCACATGCCAAAGCAGTTTTACCGCTTGCAGTTGGTCCCATTAAATTGATGACCGGCAGTTGATTGGACATGTAAGGTTACTCTCCCCGAGCAAAAAGTTTATCAAGTTGAGACAATGGAAATGCTCGCCAGGTTGGACGACCATGATTACATTGGCTCGCAAATTCAGTTTGTTCCATCTGACGCAGCAAAGCATTCATTTCAGATAGACTTAACATTCGATGCGCACGTACCGCACCATGACAGGCCATACCTGCAAGAATCTGGTCACGTTTTTGCATTAACCCCTGTCCCTGATCATTAGGATCCAGATCATTCAATAATTCAGGGATCAAGGCATCAAAATCAGCCTTATGTAAAATGGCCGGTACGCCTCGTACAATGACCTGTTCATGACCATACTGGTCAATTTCCAGACCTAAACGAGCAAGTTGATCTTTGAGTTCGTCAACACGCATAGCTTGCATTCGACTAATGCTCACCACTTTAGGAATCAGCAATTGCTGGGATATCCAGAATTCCGGTTTATCCCAAGCCATTTTCATCTGTTGCAGCAGAATACGCTCATGCGCCGCATGCATATCTACGATGATTAAGCCTTCGGTATTTTGCGCCAGAATATAAATCCCATGCAGCTGGGCGATCGCAATCCCCAAAGGATGCTCATCCACTTTACTTTGTAAATGTGACTGAAATGCATCCGATGCTGAAGTATTGGTTTCCGGTTCAGTTTCTCTCAAAGGCGCGAGATAACTTTTCAAGGCATTATTCAGCTGCTGTGAACCCGAATATGACTTATTGTAATCCTGCGCATAATGCACAGTTTGTGGACCAGATGATTCAAAATCCGTTAACACATCAGAAGCTTCTTCTTCACGCTGATGATATGGATATGTGGCGGGAATAACTGGTTGAGTGGCTACGGACTGATGCAGGCTAAACTGCTCCTGATAGCGTGGCTGAGGTGTAATCGCAACAGCTTCAGACTCAGTTTTCATGGCCTCAGCCAGATCAGCGGTCGCAGTCTGGAATTGTGCCAGGGTTTCCTTGGCATAGTGACGTACAAATTCATGTACTTCACGCTGATTCAGAAAACGAATTTCATGTTTGGTTGGATGCACATTGACATCAATACTTTCTGGATCGATTTCCAGAAACAGTAAATAAGCGGCATGCTGATGGCCATGCAGGATACCATCATAGGCCATGCGCAAGGCATGAGAAATGGTCTTGTCTTTAACGATCCGGCCATTCACATAGACATATTGCAGATCGGCTTGAGCCCGTGCATCTGAAGGATGTCCGAGCCAGCCTGATAAACGCATATTGATACTGTCTGCATCAATCCAGTAAGCATTTTCAGTAAACTGACGGCCAAGTAATTGTTGCACACGTTGAAAACGCAAAGCACCACTATCTGCGACCGGCAAATTCAGCTTGATGGTTTGGTTATGTTCCAATACAAAGCGAATATCGAAATGCGTTAAAGCCATACGGCGGACAATTTCTTCGATATGTCCAAATTCAGTGCCGGGCTTTTTTAGAAATTTGCGCCGCGCCGGAACATTGAAGAATAAATCCTGCACCCGGATCTGGGTACCTTTGGATGCTGCGACCGGTTGAATGTCCTGATGATCAAAAGCCGTACCGTTCACTTCGACCTGATAGCCAATACCATCTTCATTCTGGCTACTCGTTAGAGTCAAACGAGACACTGCAGCAATTGAGGCCAATGCTTCACCACGAAAGCCCAAGCTGGTAATCGCATGCAGCTCTTCAGCCGTTTGAATCTTACTGGTCGCATGACGCATTACGGCCAATGGCAAATCCTCATAATGAATGCCTCGGCCATTATCAATGATTTCAATCAGCGTACTGCCGCCCTGTTCCACCCGGATGATCAGCTCGGTCGCACCTGCATCAATCGAGTTTTCCAGTAACTCCTTGACCACAGATGCAGGACGTTCAATCACCTCACCTGCGGCAATCTGGTTCGCCAGCGCAGGATCAAGTGCACGGATACGGCGTATGCTTAGATCATCAACCATTTGGGAATTCACGCTCCAAAGCTTGCTGTAAGCCCAGATTAGAAGAAATCAAACTTGCGGTACGAGTCAGCTCATCTTCTGATTTTAAAATTTCAATAATTAAATCGGCTTGCGGGATTTCATCGCCACCCTTAGAAGGCCATTCAAATAAAAATAGCGCATTGGGAGTTTCTAAATAGTCCCGGATTCCCATCAATTCAAGTTCATAAGGATCATTGAGACGATATAAATCAAAATGAAAGATATCCTGATCATTCACCCGATAGGGCTCCACCAGTGTATAAGTCGGACTTTTTACTGAGCCTTTATGACCGAGTTGTTGTAAGTAATAACGCGTCAGCGTGGTTTTCCCCGCACCCAAGTCACCAATCAGATATATAACGCCCGCAGAAAAATTATTTGCCAGAACTTTGGCCAGATTTTGGGTGTCATCTTCATGCTTTAAAGTGACATTAAATGAATAAGGCATATTACTCACGACATGATGAAAAAGAATAATTATGATAGCATCGCAACGCTTTAAAAGCCTATTCACCTCTGTGAGAAACTGTATTTTTTCACAGCATCCGTTCCAGACCAGAGATAGATCCACGTTGTGATGACTTCGACTGTTGAATTTAACCCACCCATGCTAAATGGGGTTACGGCAAGTAAAGTATTCCTGCAAGCGACCTCAGATTCATCCAAGACACTCTATGCCTATCTCTGTGCACAATTTCCACATATTGAGTCAAGCGAATGGCAATCCCGTTTCAATAATGGTCTGGTTTATGATGCTCAGGGTAATACCTTAAGCATCGAAAGTTCTTTTCAAGCGAATACTCATTGTTTTTATTATCGTTTTTTGGCACACGAAGTGCATGTTCCTTTTCAGCATCAGATTCTGTTTGAGAATGAGCATCTGCTGGTCGTAGATAAACCTCATTTTCTGACCATGAGTCCTACTGGACAATATGTACAGGAAACCTTGCTGGTACGCCTAAAACAGCAAACTGGAAATGAACATCTTACTCCGATTCATCGATTGGATCGTGAAACGGCAGGTGTGGTGCTGATTTCAAAATGTGTGCAATCGCGTGGGGTTTATCAGCAAATGTTTGCGACTCGGCAAGTACAGAAAACTTATCATGCGATTGCGGCTTATCGTGATGATTTAAGTTTTCCTCTCATCACAAAGCTGAAAATGGAAAAAGGCCAGCCCTTTTATACCATGCAGGTGGTAGAAGGAGAACCTAATAGCGAAACCGAAATTCAACTGCTACAACATGATCAACAATGGGGCAAATATGAGCTAAAACCGCATACAGGAAAGCAACATCAGTTAAGGGTACATTTAAGTCATTTGGGAATTCCGATCCAGAATGACCCTTTTTATCCGCAGGTTTGCCATAAGGCGGGGGATGATTTTTCTACACCGTTACAGCTACTGGCCAAACACATTCAGTTTACGGACCCAGTTACCCAAAAGCAGATGCAATTTAGCTCTGAACTTGAATTGACACTGTAAATCTCTTGTCATTACAGATTATTTTCTAAAAACGGCAACTTGAGGATTGAAATCCCGAAGTTATCTATTAGAATAAGGCGAAAAGTTAAGTAATTTAAAGCTTTGAAAATATTATGAGAAAAACTGAAGTTTATCAAATTCGCCTGGATTCCCAAGAAAAGAAACAGGCATTTGCAGTATTTAAACAATTGGGGATTACGCCGGCTCAGGCAGTTCGTCTTTTTTTTAAACAGGTGGTTCTGACCAAATCAATCCCCTTCTCGATTGAAAATCAGAATATTAATCTGGAACAGCTGATCAAGTTACGCAAGCAGAAACAGAATGAACTTAAGGCAGAACAAACCTCAAGTCCAAGTACTACAGCGTTTCCAGCAGATCATCAGGAGATGAATCTGGATGATGATCATTTTGATTTATTTGAAGAACTGAATGCCATTTTAGGTGAGAGCGACAAAATTTAACATTGTTGCATTTACGAACAATTCTTAAGTTTCTCTCCTTTCAAACTTCGCTATGCTTGATGTTAATGATAAATAATAAAATTAACATGGAGTAAGCCGATGATCGTGCGACGTGCCCAGTCAGAAGATATACCTAACCTGGCCGTTTTATTTGATGAGTACCGTCAATTTTATGGTACTTCTTCCAATCTGGATTTATCTTACGAGTTTTTGAAACAGCGTTTTGAAGATGGTCAAACTGTCATTTTTATCAACACTAAAGATGAGATTTTTACCGGATTTATTCTGCTGTATTTAAGATTTTCCTCAGTCGCATGTTCTACTTATTATGTGCTGGACGATGTCTATATTAGTCCGCCTTATCGCCGGCATGGTGCAGCCAAGCAACTGGTTGACACTGCTATCTTGTTTGCCCGACATGAAAATGCGCTTCGAATCAGCCTGGAAACGCAAAAAACCAATTATCAGTCACATAAACTTTATGAGTCACTTGGATTTATTCAGGATAATGAATTTGTGACGTTCCATTGTTTCCTGAAATAAATCCCAGACTTTATTCGGTACGGAATTTTGCCTGTGCCACTTGTTCTGCGTCCAGATAGGTCCATTCCCCTATTGCCAGTTCATTCAAGGCCAATGCACCAATCTGGGCACGATGCAGCTGCTCCACTTTATTACCAACAGCTGCCAGCATACGTTTCACCTGATGATAAACCCCTTGATGAATGGTTATTTGCAGGCGATTTTCATCTAGACGAACAATATCTGTAGCAGCAAAGGTGCCTTTTTCATTTCTCAATTCCACACCCTGTTCAAGCTGTTGAATCTGCTCATCTGTCACGGGATCGGTAGTAGTCATCTGATAGACTTTCGCCACATGTTTTTTAGGATGGGTCAACGCTTGTAGAAACTGACCATCATCCGTCAGCAATAACAATCCGGTGGTGTCCTGATCGAGACGACCTACACATTGAATTCCACGGTTTAACAGGATGTCATCAAACAGATCAAATACACTGAAATGATGTGTGGTCTGATGTGAGCACTCATAATCTTGTGGCTTGTTGAGCACAATATATACTTTTTCCCGATAGCGATACTCATGACCATAGACGCTAAAAGTCAGATCTTGCAGATTCAGCTTATGCTTGGGGTTATCGATGAGTTCGCCTTGAATCGAAACAGCACCATTTTTAATCAGTTGCTGACAATGTTTTCGTGAGCCGAAACCTTGTGATTGCAACATTTTTTCCAATAGCATCTGTCTGAACCTGTTTAAACGAACAATAGGCGCATTCTATACCGAAAACTAACTAGATTCAGTTCTTATAAGGCTTTCTCCCTTTAAATGGCTAAAAAGCCTATAATCCTGTGACTTTTCATTTTTCCTATCTCCTTATGTCCCAATTTGATCTGAATCTGCTTGTTCTTCTGGTTCTACTGGCTTGCGGTATTTTTAGTCATAATACTGCTGTGACCATTGCTGCGGCCGTGTTGATCATATTAAAAATCACGCCTCTCAATGAACTCTTACCTTATGTACAGCAACATGGCCTAAATATCGGGATTATTATTTTAACCATTGGTGTATTGGCTCCAATTGCTAGCGGAAAAATTCCCGGTGACAGTATTCTGAAATCTTTTCTTAGCTGGAAATCTTTACTGGCAATTGCAATCGGTCTATTTGTTGCCTGGCTTGGTGGACGCGGAGTGAAACTGATGTCGAGTCAGCCTGATGTCGTTGCAGGTCTATTAATTGGTACGGTCGCAGGTGTGGCGGTACTTCGTGGTGTCCCAGTCGGGCCATTAATTGCAGCCGGGATTTTATCGTTATTGATTGGAACGCAATAAGTCTTTAACCATGATTGTGCAATATTCTTAAAAATTAATATTCTAAAATTAAGAACTGCATAGTATTAAATCACATGATCAGCGACATGGATGTCGCTCGTTGGATTGATGTACAGGATGTACCTTCAATCCAACAAAAGATTTTTGTTACTTTTGATCTTTCAAAAGTAAAAGCTCAGGTTAAATACTAAAATTTAAAAACCCAAATTTTATTCCACAAACAGCAAAGCCAAACGCACCTGATCATAACCCATACGCGGACTGGTCAGTTCCACGATCGGACGTAATTTAATACTGCCATCATCATTAAAATGATCTGAATTTTGACGTTTGGTTAGACGTTTATAAATCTTACGGACTTGTTCAACAACTTCCTCACCCGGATGAGCTACTGAGATATCAAGACCTTGCTCTTTATGCAAACGTCCGAGATGGTTAATGATGGTTGCTGGTGTCAAGCCACGTTCAGTTGCAATATCGGAAATCTCATACCCTTCTTCAAACAGTTCACGGGTTTCATCCAAGGTTGCAGTCGCGTAGTTTTGCTTACCACCATTTTTGGCAATTTTCTTCTCATTACGCTGGATCTCAACTTCGTTCAAAGTGCCACCACAATGGCGGATAAAGGCCTTATGCTGTACAGTCAAATCCACGTTTTCAAAATTCGCTTCTGCTTCATCTGACAGTTCCTGAAAACGGCGATCAGCCTTAATGGCAAGACTATCAAGTTCCAGAGCCTGTTCATTAAAGCCTTTCAAGCGTAGACCATTTAAGCTTTTTAAACGGGATAATGCTACATAGCCCTGACCTTTTTCAAAGGTATGACTCAGGTCAATCTCAGCAGCTTCTAGCGTCATGCCTTGAGACTTATGAATGGTAATCGCCCAAGCCAAACGTAGTGGAATCTGCTGGAAACTGGCAATAGTTTTACCTGCTTCATTATCTACCGACCAGGTTTCAGGCTCTACAATTAATGTAGTTCCATCTGTCAGTTTAACTTTTGGCAGAATGCCATGCTCATCATCATCTTCAAAGCCGATCACTTCACCCAAGCTGCCGTTGATATAACCCATATCAAAGTTGTTTTTCACGAACATGACCTTGGCATGTTTTTTCAGGGTTAAGGCTTCGGGTGCTCGGACTGAAGACTTTAAGGCTTCAATCAGTTTTTCATTACCATCACATTGCGCATCAAACTGGCGGGGATCCTGATCAATTTCATTCAGATGCTTAAAGTTAATGCTGTCGACATCCATATTGTGGGTATAGAGACGTGTATAGGTATCGCCAATGTCCTGCTGACGTGTACCCTGTAGCGCTGAACGATGTTCAGGTGAAATGGCCTGTGCACGAATGGCATTCAGAATATCATTCAGATAGTCATTGCCCTGACGGTGCTGTTCAGTCAAGTAACAGATACGGAACTTGGCTTCAACCCAGGCATCCGACATAAAGCAGAATTTATCGCGGTTACGCTCATCATTTTTCCCAACGGGCGGCAACTGGAAAAAGTCCCCTGCTACAATGACCTGAATCCCACCAAAAGCTTCATCACTTTCCTTGAAATATTTCAGCACCTGATTGACCAGATTGAGCTGCTTGGCATGCAGCATGGAAATTTCATCAATGATCAGGACTTGCGCATTTTCCAAGTGTTCTTTCAGGTATTTACGCTCTTTCATGCGCTTCAGATCTTCTTCAGACAAAAAGTCTTTGATCCCGATTCCTGCCCAGGTATGAATGGTCATGCCATTCATATGCGTTGCCGCAATACCAGTCGATGCAGTAATGGCAACCGACACCTTACGGGCTTTCAGATAATTGATATATTGATTAAGCGTATAAGTTTTCCCTGCACCCGCAGAACCGGTTAAAAAGACATTTTCCCCTGCTTTTAAGAGCTTAAGTGCAGTTTCCTGTTTCATAAAAGAGATACCGTAAAAGAACGGCTATAGCCTAACGATTTTTGCCGGAAAAGTTAAGCTTCACGGACAGAAAAGCACTGAATCAGGTCAAGCCTGCAGGTTTAACCAGTTAATAAAATGCTGGGCAATATTGATATATTCAACTTCCGCTTTTTGATTATTTGGATACTCAAGCTGGTCAAAAATGACTTGGTCATTCTGCAACTGACAGCCTAAAATCAAAGGTAATTTAATGGCAGGATGTGACATGCGAAAGGCCACATATTCACCTTCGACTATACGCTGTGCATAACTTGCAGCCAGACAGTTCCGGAATATTCTAGCCTCTTCAATAATCCGCTCTAGTGTTTTCAATTCCTCAAACCGCCAATTAAAATACAGTAGAAAATGTGCTTGTGTGAGCGGCCTCCAGCTGGCTAGAGCAAAGTCTTTTTTGAGCTTGGCAATAATCTCTTGCTTCTGAATTTGCTCATGCCAGACAACTGCCTGCGTAAATAAACTGGTCCAGCTTAAATTTTTAGGCACTTCTGTTTGAGTAGAAAAATACTCCGGCAGATAATCACGGATATAACCATCAAAACAGGATTCCCGCACATGCCTTGCATGTAAATAAAAGCGCTTCCTGAACTCTACAAATGGAATCTGGTTACGTTGTAGCACGTTATAAAAATCACGGTCTTGCTGAGTTTGGGGCCGAATATAAGCCAGCACATCCTCAGGCAAATCACGTGTGACCTTATACAGATGCTGCATATAAGCCTGCATCACCCGACTTAAGTTGGCGTAAACTCTTTTAGTCATCTGATCACCCATTGCCACTACATCCCGCAATAATCCGATCCATTCATCCAGATATAGAATCGATGGACTAATGGCAATACGATGATCCTCAATAGCCTGACGCGTCCCTTTGAGAACAACTGTTCGATTTAGCTCATGCTCAAACCAGTGATGCTGAATGGCATATTGATGAACATCATCAATAAACAGACGTGCTGCGATATATTGAAAATATTGCAAGGTAGCTAAAACAATCTGCGGATGAATATGATGCGTATCGATAAAGCTTAAAGCTGTTGCTGCTACCCGCACACTGCTATGTTGAATATTGCTGCTCAGCCAATCCAAGATTTCCGCAGGCTGTTTAAATAGCCAGTTCACTACGCGATGACAGTCAAATAAAGGAAGTTTGGCGACTTTTTTTTGCCATAAATAAGGATTATTTTCCAGAAAATTGCGTTTGGATAGCAGATCACTCCGATGCCAGCTATCACGATTCATCAACCGGACAAAGCCCAGTAGATGACTTTGCTCTTCGGCATGCCGATACAGCAAACGGATATCGTCAATATGGTCATTCAGCTCATGCAGATTGAACCGGTTTTCAAAGGATAAGGAGATAATCCGGAAAGTCGCTGGGTGCAGAAACTCGGGCGCACTGAAACAGAATGCATCCAGACTGTCCATCACTGACTGAATCGATAGAAACTCATCTGGCTGCAAATATTGCAAGTAAAAGATTTGCTGTAGCTGTTTTAAGACATTCGCAGGAATCTCATGCCCACTTTGAATCCAATTACTGATACAAGGCTGAGTATAAACTTCAGCCTTAATCATAAAGGAGTCAATAATTTCAGCTTGCATAAGCGACATCTGCTTTAAGCAATTAGCAACTCGTTCAGGCGCATTAACCCATATATAGACTTGATCAATAATAAGTTGACGGAGCTGTTTGGCTTTATCACGTAAAAACAGGGAATGCTGGGGCTTTAAATCCCCAGTCACAAAGTAAATATCCTGAAAGAAAAACTCTTCCAAAGCCTCTGCTTTAGCCAGCCTGGAATCAATCTGCATTTCTGCTAAGGCATGGGGACTTTCCAGATTTAAATCTTGAGGTGTATATAGCTGGATATTTAATAAGCCATTAAGCAGATCAATTCGATGCTCATCCTGATGAATCCTGAACAAATTCTGGGCATTCACATGACCAATAAGCGCCATTTGATCCAGATACAGCTGATTTAACTCAGGAAAAATACTGAGGCATTGTTGAGCGAGCTGTCTGAATGGCAGTAGCAAACCCTCCTGTTCCATATTTCCCCCTTCGTTTTAACCCTATTGAGTTACAGACCTACTGAATTTCAATCCTTTAAAATCACTTTTTCCTTTCTATTACAGAAATTGATGCATGGTGATTTTTTAGACGATTCGATCTCAATGTAAAGCAAAGCAGGAATGATGAAAAGACCTAGACTTCATCTTGCCGACGTCTGTCAGCCAACAGTTCTAGCCCCTGATAGATCTTGTGTTGTAAATGCTCACGAAAATCAATCAGATCATTCTCGTGCTGTACATGATGAATCGGCTGCCGCGGCATAAACTGAAAATAAAAAGGTAAGTGTTTGGAAAAAAGGTTTTTAGGCAAAGAAGGAATTACATCACCATGACGTAATAATTTATTGAGTTGAGGGATTTTTAATAATTTTTGAAAATACTTATGTTGAATGATTTTATTTGCATCAAATCCAATCTCATAGATTTCATCACCGCCAAGTGCAGCAAAAGGGACAATATCATATTGAAACTCTTGAGCTAATTTCAGAAAACCGTAACGCTCTTTCCAGATCAGCTGATACTGCTCACCTTCCCGTTTCAGCACTTCACGGCCACCACCCGGAAAGACCAGAATCGAGTAGCCTTGCTGCATGGCCGAGCGGACGTAGTCCTGTACACCATCAATAGCACCAAATTTCTTCACTGCTTCACGCCATAGCGGCACATAAAAATGGCTATGATCAGCATTACTGACCACAGCCACTTGATGTTCATTGTACAAGTAATCAATCAGCATTGGCGCATCAAAGATGCCATACATGGAATGATTACCGACATACATTGCAGGTCGACTGGCATCAATATTTTCAGCCCCTAAAAAAGTAGGCGTGAAATACAGTTTGGATAAGGCACTTAAGCGCCTGATCCATGCTCCGTCATGCTTGACCTGCAAAATATACTCCCGGCTTACGCCACGCGTTTTTGTACCAGGATTGAACCCACTGAATAGCCTGCACCAAATGAACACAGTACGCCATATTCGCCGTCTTCAACTTCATTTGCAGTACGGTGTAAGGCAATGATGACACCTGCGGAAGAAGTATTGGCAAACTCATTCAGAATGATAGGTACCAGACCTGGTTTGGCATTTTCTTTACCCACTACCAGTTTCAGAATTAATTCATTCATGCTGGCATTAGCCTGGTGCAACCAGAAGCGTTTCACATCTGTAGGGGCAATATGATTTTTCTCAAGTTGAGCAGTAATCATCTTGGCAACCAGTGGACACACTTCTTTAAATACTTTACGACCATCCTGACGGAAACGTTTGTCGTCAATATCTGCATTTTCAGACGTATTCAGGAAACCGAAGTTATTACGGATATTGTTTGAGAACTGAGTAAATAATGAAGTATCCAGAATCTCGAAACCGGTTTTAGTTTCAGTATCTTCAATGATCGATGCAGTTGCCACATCACCAAAAATAAAGTGACAGTCACGTGAACGGAAATCGGTATGTGCAGAGGTAATTTCGACATTTACCAGCAATACACGACGTGCACCTGCTTTGATGGCATCGGCAGCCTGTTTTAAACCAAAAGTTGCTGCTGAACATGCGACGTTCATGTCATACGCATAACCTTGAATACCCAGAGCAGTCTGGATTTCAATCGCAACCGCAGGATAAGCGCGTTGCAGGTTTGAACATGACAGGATCACGACATCGATATCTTCAGCAGTAACACCGGCATTTTCCATCGCCTGTTTAGCGGCAATCACGCCCCATTCTGCCTGAAGGGAAATTTCATCATCTGAACGTTCACGTAGATTTGGACGTAAACGTTTTGGATCGAGGATGCCAGTTTTTTCTGACACATAACGGCGTTGTACGCCTGACGCTTTTTCAATAAATTCTGCGCTAGAACCACGACGCGCATCTAATTCGCCTGCAGCGATTTTATCTGCATTTTCGTGATTATACAGTTCCACATAAGCATTTAAACTTTCAACTAACTCTTCATTGGTAATGACATCTTCCGGATGGAACAAGCCAGTACCCGTAATACGGATGCCCATGTAAAACTCCTTCTCAAAATGACCTATATCTTAACTGATTCCAAGACGTTCCCATACTTTTTGCAGGCGAGTTGGAGAAACGGGTGTTTTCGTTTTCATCGGTTGAGAAAACAATGAGATCCTTAACTCCTCAACCATAAAATACAATTCTTTAAGGCGAGCGTCATTTTTAAACTGAAATAATTTTTCCATCCACGGATCAATTTGGTCAATGGCGGAATCATCCCTCTGTAGGTTATTTGGCAAGCGTTCTAAACGCAAGATCAGGGCTTTCAAATAACGTGGAAATTCTGACCATACGTCGGAAGGTTTCCGATAAACGAAGTCAGAAAGACTCATCAAATCAAGCTGATCCTCAATATCATCAATATTTTTTCCAAATATAGATGGGTCTAAAAGCAGTAATTTACGACGGATTTCCTGCCACTGGATATAAATATCCGTGATTTCTTTCAGTGCAGTCTGGCCATGAGTCAGGAAAGATTTTTTTACATCCTCCACCAACTTTTGGAACTCTTGCATATTGACAGGCAGCTCATTAATTGACAGGTGCAGTGCGGCATAAACTAGCATTTGCTCCAGTTGAGCCTTATCACCAAGCGGTGAATATGCCAGTGCCAGCGGTTTGGAAATCTGTTTTTTCAGCTGGCGCACCAGATCTCCGAGCTGCATATGCACCAGTCGAATAATCCCTTCACGGTGCTGTTTGACGGCTTCAGCCTGATCATTAAAGGTCTGAATCACGACACCAGATTCATCTTTCTGTTCCAGTGCAGCGAAGTCTTTGGTCGGAACCAGTGCCTGATATTGCTTGACCACTACACCCGTCACTTTTTGCGACGCTTCAAAGACAAAGTTTTCTGGGAAAGTTTTAAATTCACCTTTTAACTGTTTCACCGGACTATGAGTTTCAGTACGGCAACGGGCTTTCAGTTCGGCAAGATCACGGCCTTGTTCAATCACACGACCTTTTTCATCAATCACCTTGATCAAAGGCAAGAGATATTGCTCAACCCGATCCAGGCTAAAATCTTTTTCTGTAATCTGCTCGCCACGCAACTGGAAAGCCAGAAAACTGAAAATATGCTCACGTAGATTGACTGCATCAATACGGGCTGCCAGCTTTTTCGCAGTATCTGGAATCGGCACCAGACTACGGCGTTTATCTTTAGGTAAACTCTTTAATAAAGCTTCGATCAGCTCCAGACGCCAGCCCGGAATCCCCCATGACCAGATATTTTCATCGACCTGCGGCAAAGCCTGCAGCGGGATTTTAACCGTTGCACCATCTTCATCATGACTTGGGTCAAAACGGTAACTGGTCGCCAGACGCAATTCACCATTACGTAAATAATCCGGAAACTGTTGTGTGGTCGGACGATCATTCAGCCACAGCGCATCATCATCAATAAACAGATAACGTGGATCATGTGGCTCTACTGTCGCACGCCAGTCCTCAAAACTGCGGCGACTGGCTACTTCTGGTGGTACTTTGGAGGCATAAAACTGGTAAATGGTTTCTTCATCCACGACCAAGTCACGACGGCGTAGCTTGTCTTCTACCCGCTCCACTTCTTCCAGTTTCAGCAAATTATGCTTCAAGAAGGGTGGATTAATGCCGAGATTACCAGTAGTCAGTGCATCACGCAGGAAGATTTCATGCGCAGCCGGCTGATCCACTTTCTCATAATTGACCGGACGTTTCGGCTCGATGATTAGACCAAACAGAGAAATCTGATCATACGCATTGACCACACCTGCCTTTTTCGACCAGTGTGGTTCGAAATAATGATGTTTCAGTAAGTCACGCGCAGCGAGCAGAATCCATTCCGGCTCAATCTTTGCCAGAGTTCGTAAATACACCTGCGAGGTTTCAACCATTTCAAAAGCCATCACCCATGGGGTATTGGTTTTGTGCAGCGTTGATGCCGGGAAAATTCGTGCTTTCTGCTGACGGACTGCCATAAATACATTACGTTCATCAGTCTTGTTGGCAATAAAAGACAGTAAGCCGGTCAATAAAGCGCGATGCAGATTTTCATAACTGGCTTTCTTTTCATTAAAGGACAGCTTTAAGCCTTTAGCCAGATCCACCAGCTGCTCATGAGTTTTCTTCCATTCACGCAGACGTAACCAGCTCAGGAAATGATTACGTGCAAAAGTACGACGTTTGTTTTCGCTCATACTTTCACGGTTGTTATGCAAGGTATCCCAGAGCTTGATATAAAACAGGAAATCTGAATCTGCTTCACGGAACAAGGCATGTTTCTGATCGGCCTGCATCTGCTTATCCGCAGGACGTTCACGTGGGTCTTGTACTGCCAGAGCTGCAACAATCACCAAAGCTTCATTCAGCGCACCAAAATGAGCACCGCCAAGAATCATTCGCGCCAGACGTGGATCAATTGGCATTTTTGCCATTTGCTGACCGATTTTGGTTAGAGAATCCCCCTTGCCTTGAAGTCCTCCTTTCGTAAAGGAGGATTTAGGAGGATTAGTAGAATCTCCCCCAACCCCTCTTTCAGAAAGAGGGGCTTTACTCTTCTCCACCATCGCCCCAAGCTCAATCAAGAGCTTGCGACCATCATTGACCAGACGGTGATCTGGTGGCTCAATGAAATCAAAATCTTCCAGTGAACCTAAGCCCAGACTTTGCATCTGTAAAATAACGGATGCCAGATTGGTCCGTTTAATCTCTGGTTCGGTAAATTCAGGACGACTTAAAAAGTCTTCTTCACTATACAGACGAATACAGACGCCTGGCGCAATACGACCACAACGGCCTTTACGCTGATTGGCAGCAGCTTGAGAAACCGCTTCGATCGGTAAGCGCTGCACCCGTGAACGATAGTTATAACGGGAAATACGGGCAAAACCGCTATCAATCACATAACGGATATTAGGTACAGTCAGTGCAGTTTCTGCTACGTTCGTGGCGATAATAATGCGTCGGCCGCCGCCCGAAGGATTAAAGATTTTTTGCTGTTCTGCTAATGCTAATCGTGCGTAGAGTGGTAACACTTCAGTATGGCGTGGACCATGCTTGATCAAGGTTTCCTGCAGTTCACGAATCTCCTGTTCGGTACTGGCAAAAATCAGGATATCGGCATGTTCTAGATGACCTTTTTCCTGTGCATCCTGAAAACATTCTTCTACAGCTGCAACCACTGCACGTGGCAGATTTTCTTCAAAATCATCAAACTCGTCGTCATCACTGCCGACAATGCTCATTTCAGAAATTGGACGATAACGCACTTCTACCGGATAGCTACGCCCTTCCACTTCATAGATCGGCGCGCCATTAAAGTAGTTACTGAAACGGTTTACGTCCAGCGTTGCCGAAGTAATGATGACTTTTAGATCTTTACGACGCGGCAACAGCTGCTTGAGATAACCCATGATGAAATCGATATTCAGCGAGCGTTCATGCGCTTCATCGATAATAATGGTGTCGTATTTGGTCAGGAACCGGTCATTGGCTAGCTCTGCTAATAAAATACCATCCGTCATCAAACGGACAATCGAATCCTGCGAGCCCTGTTCATTAAAACGGACTTTAAAGGAGATCGATTCCCCCAGTTTCTCGCCAACTTCTTCCGCAATACGCTGTGATACGCTACGCGCAGCCAGACGACGTGGTTGGGTATGGCCAATCAGTCCAGTCAGGCCGCGACCTGCCAGCATGGCGATTTGTGGTAATTGTGTGGTTTTACCGGAACCGGTTTCACCAGCCACAATAATGACCTGATGCTGCTGGATCGCTTCGATCAGCTTGTCTGCATACTGGGTAACAGGCAGATCCTGATTCAGCTTGATATTGGGAATGCGTTCGATACGCTGCATGACTTTGGCATGCGATTTTTCAAATAATTCTTGATATTGCTTTTGGTTGGCATCTTTACCTTTTTGGAGTCGATTTAAACGATGACGGTCACGCGCCATAACGAGCTGATCTACATTTAAAGGACTCTGCACTGAGAAAACACCTGATATAAAAAAAGACAATAGGCAGCTATTTTACGCTGTATTGCCCCTAAGCGAAAGAACGGCCATTTTGAATATTTTTATAATTTTTTAATTTTTACCCTTGAATTTTACTGCTTGCGGCATCATGTCTGAAGAGGCATTAAACCGGGGTGAGTCTTGTCATGATGTATTCACCATTCTACGGTTGAATCATTTATATCAAGAGCAATGCTGTTTGCGCTGATGGTGTTTTATTTTTAGCTTAATTCGGTTTTTCCGATGTATGTTATGTAAAAATACTGTTTCAGCAAGAAAAATAATTTCTGTACCCTATTGGAAATTAAATACAAACCTCAATCATGGAGACAATGATGAGCTTAATTAATACTGAAGTTAAACCGTTCAAAACAACTGCGTTCCAAAATGGTAAATTCATCGAAGTAACAGAAGCTGATCTTAAAGGTAAGTGGTCTGTAGTATTCTTCTACCCAGCTGACTTCACTTTCGTTTGCCCAACTGAACTTGGCGACCTTGCTGACAACTACGAAGAATTCAAAAAATTAGGCGTTGAAATCTACTCAGTTTCTACTGACACTCACTTCACTCACAAAGCTTGGCACGATTCTTCTGAAGAAATCAAAAAAATCCAATACGTAATGGTTGGCGATCCTACTTGGACTCTTGCTAAAAACTTCGACGTACTAATTGAAGCTGACGGCCTTGCTGACCGTGGTACTTTCGTGATCGATCCAGAAGGTAAAATCCAAATCGTTGAAATCAACGCTGGCGGTATCGGTCGTGATGCTCAAGAACTTCTTCGTAAAGTTAAAGCAGCTCAATACGTACACGCTCACCCAGGTGAAGTTTGCCCAGCTAAATGGAAAGAAGGCGACGCAACTCTTGCTCCTTCAATCGACCTAGTTGGTAAAATCTAATCTGTATTAGATTGAACTGATTCAAAAAAAAACCACGCTTTTAGCGTGGTTTTTTATTTGAACATTTATTTGATTGCTCTATTGGCCAACCGTTTTATTTTCCTTTTCCTTCTATCTAAAGCCATCCTGCCAAATCTTTATTTTTCACTTTAAAGATCATATAAAAATCAGGCATGCATATTGCATCCTCTTCATAACAATCCCCTACTTATGCTTACAATTCAGTTATACATCTTCAATGTCAGTTGGCATAAGTTCAAGACATAAGATAATAATATTCAGTGGAGGAAAACGTATGCAAAAACTGCTAACCGTGATCTCATGGGCTTATAGTCCTTCTAGCCGCCACCTGAAAATCATTTATAGCAATGGCGATATAGAGCTCTACCATCCTGTTCCCGAATTTGTTTATGACAACCTGTTAAGACGACAAGATAAAATGGCCTTTGTACAGAAGTATCTTGAATACAACTTACATTTTGACCGGGTTTGCCTGTTTTAATTTAACTAATTTCTACTTAACGATAAGTCACCATGAGTAAGCCAGCTCCAATCGGCAATGTACTTATGATAAAACGTGAATCCTGCTGGATCAGCTGAATAAATTCTTCTACTTCCGCAGCATGTGAAATCACATTATCCACCAGCAATACTCCACCTTTTGGCTTGAGCAATCGGGCCAAATGGGTCCAATAATCCACATAAGCATCACGTTCCGCATCTAACAATATAAAATCAAATACGTCCTGCTCAGCTTGCAGATAATACAAGGCATCTGTCACTTTAAAATCAATCAAATCCTTTAAGCCTAGCTGATTTGCATACTGCTCGGCCTGCGCAACTCTTTCTGCATCTGTTTCTAATGTTGTAATCATCGCTTGAGTCTGCCGGGCAGCTTCGGCCAGCCATAAAGTGGAATAGCCTGTAGAAGTCCCAATTTCCAGAATACGTTTGGACTGCTGGGCACGAATGAGTAATGATAAAAATCGGCCTGATTCAGGCTCAATATTTCGATAGCGTTGCAGACGTTCAGTTTGCTGAAGATCATGCGCATGAAAGGTCTTATACAGTTCCTGCATGAAACTTTCAAAATGTTGTAATTGATTCATTGCTCTTCCCTGAGGTTATCTAAATAAATTTTTTATGGATTGATTAAAGTGCCTGAACCAATTTAAAGCGTTCTACTTCACGATCATCACTGGTATTAATACTTTCTGTAAACATGGATAGCGGTCGAACCCAAATCGAATAGTCACCATAAAGACATTGATAAACCACCAGCTTTTCCTCCGTTTCACTATGTGTTGCCACATGCAGGACCTGATAAAGTTTACCCTTATAATGTTGATAAATACCGCGTTGTAATTCCATCGTTCAACTCTCAAATGCAGAATTCCAATCTTAACTGAAAAAGACCAATCACACTTTAAACTACTTGAAAATTCATGCTAAGCACCCATATATAAGCTTGAAATTAATCATGAATTTTTCAATACATTTGCAAAACCGATCAAATTTATAAGAACAAACTGTTTTATCTATTTATCGATTTGGCTTAGTATCTACTTATCGAATGAATTCTTACTCCCTTGGAGACGTTAGCAATGTTAGATCAAAATACTTCAGCTCAATTAAAAACACTACTTGAACGTTTGGAAGGCCCGATTGAATTAGTGGCAACTCTGGATAGCTCTGACAAGTCAGCCAAAATCAAAGAACTGGTTGAGGAAATCGCTCAGCTTTCTGATCTAGTCACTGCCCGTTTTGACGGTACCAACAAACGTGCACCAAGCTTTGGTGTGGCAAAAGCCGGTGAACAGCCTCGTGTGTTCTTCGCAGGCTTGCCGATGGGCCATGAGTTTACGTCGCTGATTCTGGCATTGTTGCAAACTTCAGGTTATGCACCAAAAGTTTCTGCCGAAGTTCTGGAATCAATTAAAGGCTTAGGGATCAAATCTGACTTTGACGTATTCGTATCACTCAGCTGTCATAACTGTCCTGATGTTGTTCAGGCATTGAACCTGATTGCTATCTATAACCCGGGTACGACTGCAACCATGATCGATGGTGCTTTCTTCCAGGATGAAGTGGAAGAACGCAAAATCATGGCTGTACCAATGGTCTTCCAGGACAATGAACATATTGGTCAGGGTCGTATGACACTGGAAGAAATCATTGCCAAACTGGATACCAATGCCGCAGCCAAAGACGCGGAAAAACTGAATGCCAAAGATGCATTTGATGTGTTGGTGATTGGTGGTGGACCTGCAGGGAATACTGCAGCGATCTATGCAGCACGTAAAGGCATCAAAACTGGGATCGTGGCTGAACGTATGGGCGGTCAGGTGATGGATACCATGGACATCGAAAACTACACATCAGTGCAAAAAACCCAAGGTCCGAAATTTGCCGCTGAAATGGAAGCACACGTTCGTGAATACGGTGTTGACATCATGAATCTGCAACGTGTCTCAGATATCAAAGGTGCAGATAGTACAGCGAATGGTCTGGTAGAAGTCACTTTAGAAAATGGTGCGAAACTTGAATCTAAAACCGTGATTCTGTCTACTGGTGCACGCTGGAGAGAAATGAATGTTCCAGGTGAGGCAGAATACAAAACTCGTGGTGTAGCGTACTGCCCACACTGTGATGGTCCATTGTTCAAAGGTAAACGTGTAGCGGTGATTGGTGGCGGTAACTCGGGTGTAGAAGCTGCGATCGACCTTGCGGGTATTGTTGAGCATGTAACGCTCGTTGAGTTTGATACAAAACTGCGTGCGGATCAGGTACTTCAAGATAAATTGAACAGCTTGCCAAACACCACCGTAATCAAAAATGCGCTTTCTACCGAAGTGATCGGTGATGGTTCACAAGTCACAGCGTTGAAATACAAAGACCGTGCAACTGATGAAGAGCATATAGTTGAACTGGCAGGGATCTTCGTTCAGATCGGTTTGTTGCCAAACACCGACTTCCTGAAAGGAACCGATGTTGAGCTAACTAACCGTGGCGAGATCGTGATTAACGAGCGCAATGAAACCAATGTCAAAGGTGTGTTTGCTGCAGGTGACTGTACCACTGTTCCTTACAAACAGATCATCATCGCCACTGGTGAAGGTGCCAAAGCATCATTATCTGCCTTCGACTACATCATCCGTTCTGGTCAGTAA